>RFFQ01000028.1 GCA_003697105.1 Gemmatimonadota bacterium
AGATGAAACAGCGTACCATTAAAAAGCGTTTCCAACAATTGAACTTGATTTAAGGGTCATCCCTTCGCATTCAATTCTGTCACCTTGCGAAACAAATGCCTCGCGAGGTGTTTTTCTATGTAAACTCGATTTTATTAAGGTGATAGTTCATGCATTTTAGTTTTACCGAACAACAGCAAGAAGTTCAGAACTTTGCCCGAGATTTTGGGCGAAAACATATTGCGCCGTATTCCCGGGAATGGGACTTACAAGGCTCATTTCCGCGGGAGCTTCTCCTCCAAATGGGTGACTTAGGTCTGCTGGGTGTGCCCATCCCCGAAACATACGGTGGAATGGGATTAGATTACCTCTCTGAAGCGTTAGTGTTTGAGGAGATCGGCTATTGTGACAGCTCCGTACGGACAACCTTAAGTGTCCAAATGAGTCTGGTTGAGTTGACGATTCTCGCTTGGGGCACGGAAGAACAAAAACAGCATTTCCTGCCCAAATTGTGCTCTGGGGAATGGGTCGGTTGTTTTGGTTTAACTGAGCCAGATGCCGGTTCTGACCCCGCCAACCAACAGACGATTGCCCGGCGAGATGGGAATGATTGGATCCTGAATGGGCAAAAGGTGTGGATTTCCAACGGGAACTGGGCGGATGTAGCGATTATCTTTGCGCAGACCGAACCCGGTAGCCGGCATAAAGGGATGGTGGCGTTCCTGATTGAAACTGCCGGTCGGGACGGATATGAAGCGCCCTTAATGGGGAATAAACTCGGCTTGAAAGCCAGTAATACCAGCGAAATTTTTATGAGTGACCTGCGGGTGAGCGATTCAGAGCGGTTAGGTGAGGTTGGAGAGGGCTTCAAAGTGGCGATGAGTGCTCTGGATAATGGACGGATGGGTGTCGCTGCCGGTTGTGTTGGTGCGGCTCAGCATGCCCTAGATGTGAGTGTTCAGTATGCACAGGAACGCCAGACCTTCAATAAACCGATTGCCTCCCGACAATTAGTTCAAGCGATGCTGGCAGATATGTACACCGAAACCGAAGCGGCACGAATGCTGGTTTATAAAGCCGCGTGGACAAAAAATCAAGGTTTGGAAAGCACCATCCCCGTTTCCATGGCAAAATATTATGCCTCCGAAGTTGCCAAAAAAGTGGCGGATATGGCGATTCAGATTCATGGTGGTTATGGCTATTCTAATGAGTATGACCCCGAGCGCATCTGGCGGGACGCCCGCGTCGCCTCATTATATGAGGGGACAAGCCAAATCCAGCAACTGATTTTGGGTCGCCATCTAACGGGTATCAGTGCCTTTGTTTAACCGTATCATATAACCGGCTTCATCGGTTGTTGCGGCTCTTGCTTGGAGGCTCTGTGCCGGGTGTTTCATGCCGGAGATAGCATTGTGCATTTTTTCACAAGATAAAGCTTGACTTTGCTACTGGCTTATACTATTTTGGCGCACATCATTTTCAGAGTGGTAACCTTTCTATCGATTTTTTAAATCTGCGAAGAAGGATATGGTTGAGTACCTCCCCATTTTAGTGATGTTTGCGATTGCCATCGCCATGGCGGTGGTAATTTTAGTCTTGACCCATCTTCTGGGGCCACGTCAAGATGACCCCGTTAAGCTCTCCATGTATGAATCGGGCGTGAATCCCGCTCAGGATTCTAAAGTTCGGTTTTCCGTTAAGTTTTACCTTGTTGCCATCTTATTTGTTTTATTTGATATTGAAGTAGTCTTTTTGTACCCGTGGGCGGTTACGTATAAAACCCTATTAAGCTCGCTGGGTTGGTTGATGTTCTGGCAGATGTTTATTTTTGTGGCGGTCCTGCTGGTTGGCTTCGGGTATGTCTGGAAAAAAGGAGGGTTGCAATGGGATTAGAGAGTAAACTATTTGGTGGCTCTGGTTTTATGTCCACGACGGTGGATCAGGCGCTCAATTGGGCACGAAAGAACTCGCTTTGGCCCATGCCCTTTGGTACCGCTTGCTGTGGGATTGAGATGATGGCAACGTTATCTTCTCGAACCGACATGGCGCGTTTTGGTGCGGAAGCGGTGCGGTTTTCCCCGCGCCAGTGTGACTTGCTGTTGGTTGCGGGTCGGGTGCCGATCAAAATGATGCCGGTGTTGAAGCGTATTTATGACCAAATGCCCGAACCCAAATGGGTGATCTCGATGGGTGCGTGTTGCTCCTCCGGTGGGGTCTTTAATACCTATACCATGGTTCAAGGAATTGACCACTTTTTACCGGTGGATGTCTATATCCCGGGGTGTCCGCCGCGTCCAGAAGCGGTCGTAGATGCGTTGATTAAAATCCAAAAATTGGTTGAAAAAGATTCAACTGCTCGTTTTGCCGAACCCCAAATTATAGCGTAATACCTGATGACTCCTTTTAGCGAACACTTAGTAGATCGATTTCGTGACACCTTTCCGGACGATGTGATTGAGGTTGTTGAGTTCCGGGGGGATTACACTTTTATCGTCAAGAAAGAACGGATTTTGGAGATTCTGCAGTTTCTGAAAGATGAGCCGGATTACGATTTTGATCTTTTGGCGGATGTAACCTGTGTCGATTATCTGAAATTGGGAGGTACACCGCGCTTTCATGTGGTTTACCAACTGAAATCTATCGCTAAAAAACACCGGCTAGGGGTCAAGGCGCCGGTGAGTGAATCGGATTGCACCATTGACTCCGTTGAAAGCCTCTGGGCTACCGCAAATTGGCTGGAGCGCGAGGTTTACGACTTATACGGGATCGTCTTCAACCATCATTCCGACCTCCGCCGGATTTTAATGCCGGATGGTTATGAGGGTCATCCCTTGCGTAAGGATTATCCCCTTGAAGGTCGTGGTGAACGTGATGATTTGGAAGTGCTCCAACGTATTGCGAATCAATTGCCCGATGATATTCTGATGGTCGAGACGGAATCTGTGAAGCGGGGTAAAGAAAATCCCGATGGGGCAGATGTTATCTAGGATAAAACGAGGCTAACATTATGGCAAAAGCAACTCAACCTTTACCGGTGCATCAAGAGCCTGACCTGCACACCGAGACGATGATTCTGAACTACGGACCGTCCCACCCCTCCACCCACGGGACGATCCATTTGGAGTTGGAACTTGATGGGGAAACGGTCATACGGTGTCGCCCCCATATTGGTTACTTGCACAGCGGGTTTGAAAAACTTGGTGAACATCTTACCTACAATCAGTGGATTCCGCTGAGCGACCGGATGAATTATCTCTCGCCGTTGGCAAATAACATTGGTTTTGCCGTTGCCGTCGAAAAATTATTGGATATTGAGATTACGCCGCGTGCCCAAGCGGTGCGGGTTATTCTGGCAGAACTTAGCCGAATTGCGGATCATCTGGTTTGCACTGGAATGCAAGCCGTTGATATTGGTGCATTTACTGCCTTTTTGTACGGTTTCGGTGATCGGGAAAAGATTTACAATATCTTTGAACTGGTGACCGGGACGCGCCTCACCACCGGCTTTACGCGTGTGGGTGGGATGATGCGGGATGTGCCAGATGATTTTATTCCCGCGGTTAAAGATTTTCTGGAAACTTTCCCTGAAACATGGAAACAAATTGATGGGTTGCTCACCCGCAATAAAATCTGGGTTGAACGGACACAAGGTATCGGTGTTTTATCTGCGGAAGATGCTCTCGATGCGGGTTTTACGGGTCCGAATTTGCGCGCCAGTGGTGTACCCTATGATATTCGGGCTGACGAACCCTATTGCGGTTACGAAAATTATGATTTTGAAATCCCCATCGGTGAATATGGTGACGTGTATGACCGCTGGCGGGTGCGCATGGAAGAAATGGTGCAGAGTTGCCACATCATCCGGCAAATCATTGATAAGGGATTGCCGGCAGGTCCCATCAATGCGGACGTTCCGAAAGTAGTCTTACCGGATAAAAGTGAACTTTTCAGTAAGATGGAATCCCTGATTCATCAGTTCAAGTTGATCATGCCCGGGCACGGTTTTGAAATGCCGAAAGGTGAGGTCTATTCTGCCACCGAATCCCCGAATGGCGAACTTGGGTTTTATCTGGTGAGTGATGGGAGCAATATGGCATACCGGCTTCGGGTTCGTCCCCCGTCTTTTGTACATTTGTCGGGGTTGCCGCGTATGCTGGAAGGTCATATGATTTCGGATATTGTGGCGATTTTAGGAAGTATTAACATTATTGCGGGCGAATTAGATCGGTAGAAATAACTTATGTTTCCGAATGAACATATCGAAGCACAAGCGCAACAAATTATGGCAAAATATCCCACCAAATTGGCGGCGACTTTACCGTTAGCCCATTTGGCTCAAACGGAATTGGGATACCTGACCCCGGAAGCCATGGAGTGGATTGCCGAAAAGACAGAGCAACATCCCTCTCATGTCAAGAACACGGTCAGCTTTTATACCATGTTCTATCGCCAGCCGGTCGGTAAGTATGTCATTCAAGTGTGCCATACGTTATCATGTGCGTTGCGTGGTGCGCGCGATGTCACAGAACATATTGAGCAAAAATTAGGTATCAAAGCGGGTGAAACGACCCAAGATGGGAAATTTACGCTGATGAAGGTTGAATGCCTTGCGGCGTGCGGGACTGCCCCGATGTTTCAAATCAACGATACCTATTATGAAAATTTAACCCTTGATGAAGTTGACCGTATTTTAGATAGTCTTGAGTAACTGAGGAGCCCATGCAGAACGGCAACGGAAAAGTTCCGGCAAGTATCCCTTATATGCGTTCGGTATATGCTGGCGATGAGGCGGTGTTATTGAAGCATTACAACCCGCCGGAATCCTTAACGCTAAAACACTACCAACAGCACGGCGGGTACCGTGCGCTTAAAAAAGCCTTTTCGATGGAGCAAGACGCGGTTATTGAGGAAGTCAAAGCCGCAAATTTGCGTGGTCGTGGCGGGGCAGGTTTTCCGGCAGGCTTAAAATGGAGTTTTATGCCGAAAGAGTCGGACAAACCGAGCGTGCTGGTTTGCAACGCGGATGAAAGTGAGCCCGGTACTTTCAAAGATAGAGCGTTGATGAATGGTGTACCTCACATGCTCCTTGAAGGGATGATCATTGCAGCGTATGCCATGAGAGCGTCGCTTTCCTACATCTATATTCGGGGCGAAATGGTGCATGAAGCGCAATGTCTGGAAAACGCCATTGCGGAAGCTTACGCCGCGAATCTGTTGGGTAAAAATATCTTAGGTTCGGGCTACGATTTGGAAATGGCCGTCCACCGGGGGGCTGGTGCTTATATTTGTGGTGAAGAAACGGGCTTACTGGAATCGTTGGAAGGCAAACGGGGTTGGCCCCGTACCAAGCCGCCATTTCCGGCGCAATATGGTGCCTTTGGTTATCCCACAACGGTTAATAATGTAGAAACGCTCGCCTGTGTGCCGCATATTATCAATAATGGCGCGGCGTGGTTTAAATCGTTGGGTCCGGAGCAAAGCCCCGGTCCCAAGCTTTACTGTGTGAGTGGTCATGTGAAAAAGCCCGGTTTGTATGAATTTCCCATGGGCATCAACATGAAAACGTTAATCTACGACCATTGTGGAGGGATGTTACATGATGACCGCAAACTCAAAGCGGTGATTCCGGGCGGCTCTTCCGTGCCGGTGATTACTGCGGACGAGGTTGATGTTGCTATGGATTTTAACTCGTTGAGTGCGGTGGGCAGCATGCTCGGTTCTGCCGGAATGATTGTAATGGATGAGAGTGTGTGCATGGTTGATGCGCTGTTGAATCTGGAGAAATTTTACGCTCATGAATCCTGTGGGCAGTGCACCCCTTGCCGGGAAGGAACCCCGTGGTTACGAAAAATCCTGACCCGCATTGAACATGGTCAGGCAACAATGGATGATATTGACCTTCTGCAAGATGTTGCGGATAAAATTGAAAAGCGAACCATTTGCCCCTTGGGAGATGCGGCGGCGTGGCCTGTCCAAGGGATGCTTAAAAAATTTCGTCACGAATTTGAAGAACATGTGAAGTTGGGTCGATGCCCGATCAATAGCCGGTTATAACATACCGAATCATAGGTTGAAAACTATGCCGTTTATTAAGATTGACGATCATGAAATCGAAGTTGACGCCGGACGGCGCGTTCTTGATATCGCCACGGAATTAGGAATTAAAATTCCCCATTACTGTTACCATCAGGCACTGTCTAGTCCCGCGAATTGTCGCATGTGTTTGGTTGAACAGGTTGGTGCTCCAAAGTTGATGCCCTCTTGTGCGACCCGAGTTTTCCCCGCACCACCGAACCGGAAAACCACAATTGATGGGAAGGAATACGATGCCGTATTTTACACGGCAAGCCCGGTGGTAAAGGAAGCTCAAGAAAGCATCATGGAATTTTTGCTGATCAATCATCCCTTAGATTGTCCGTGGTGTGACCAAGCCGGAGAATGCCGGTTGCAAGATTATTCCTATGAATACGGTAAAGGACATAGCCGTTATAAAGAAGAAAAACGTACCTTCCCCAAGAAGAAGCTCGGTCCCAACGTTCTGCTGTACACCAACCGGTGCATTATGTGTACACGATGTATCCGTTTCTGTGAAGAAATTACAGGCACAGATGAGCTAATGGTTTCCGAACGGGGAGGCAAGGCTCAAATTGATATTTACTCCGAAGATAAACCCCTAGATAATCCGCTGGCAACGTGTGTGACGGATATTTGCCCGGTCGGAGCACTGGTCAGTCAGGATTTTCTTTATAAACCCCGGGTATGGAACTACACACGAAAAGAATCTGTGTGTGGGATGTGCGCCTCGAATTGCAATATTTCGGTGGATACAAAACAAAATCTGATCTATCGCATCAAGCCCCGTGAGAATCAGCAGGTAAATTCATTCTGGATGTGTGATAATGGACGTTTAGGGTACAATCGATGGCAAAATGACGTTGACCGGTTGGAGACACCCATGGTTCGCCGGAATGGGCATTTAGAGCCCGTGAGTTGGGAAGAGGCTTATGATGCCATCAAAAATGGACTCAAGTCGTTTCGGAATACTGAAATTGCCGGAATTGCTTCGCCATATTCGACGAATGAAGAAAATTATCTTTTCCAAAAGCTGATGGCAAATGCGTTTAAGTCAGACCAAATTTCTTATGCAACGGGCGCTACATGGGAGGCGTGGGAGGCAAAAAAAAGTCCGTTTAAGATTTCCGAGTTTAAGTCCCCCAATTATTTCGGGGCTAAAGATGTTATCGGAAACCGTCACAAAGGGGAAATCATCGAGAAAATATCAAAAATTCAGGTGAAAGCGTTGTATTGGGTTGGGGGAAACCTGGACCAACGTTTGACCGATGGGGAACGGGATGCACTACAAAAACTTCAATTTTTAGTGGTGCAAGATGTCTGGCTTTCTCCGATTACGGAATACGCGAATGTGGTGTTACCAGCAACGAATTATTATGAAAAAGAGGGTACCTTCACCAATGCGAGTCATATCCTGCAATGGGTACATCCGGTGGTGAATTTAATGGATGATATGAAACCGGAATGGCTCATTTTCATCGAGCTTGCCAAACGTCTCGGCGGTTCTCTTGGATATACGGATATTAAAAATGTCACACGGGATATGCTAGCAAACACCCCTGCATATAAACACATTAAACCGGCTGATATTGGCTCTCAGGGAATTCAAACAAGACGATAATAAAAATGATGCCTGTAGATTTATTGCTGATCGGTGTGAAAGCCGCTATTTTTCTAGGTATTTGGTTGACCTTAGTTCCCGCCATGGTTCTGGTTGAACGGCGGTTAAGTGCGTTTATGCAAGACCGATTAGGTCCGAATCGCGTGGGTCCTTTCGGGATTGTTCAGCCTATCGCGGATGCGCTGAAGTTCTTTTTTAAGGAAGATGTGATTCCACACCATGTAGATAAAGCGTTATATCTACTTGCTCCTGCCGCTATTTTGATCCCGTCGTTGGTTACGTTTTCCGTTATTCCGCTGACGGAACCTTTTGGTTTCTCTCTCTTCGGGCAGGACATCCACTTTAAGTTTCAGATTGCGGATGTCAGCATTGGGATTCTATTTGTGTTCGCGGTGGCATCGTTGGGTGTTTACGGGATTGTGTTAGGCGGTTGGGCATCCAACAATAAATATTCGTTATTGGGTGGCTTACGGTCTTCGGCGCAGATGATCAGCTATGAAATTGCGATGGGTTTGGCGGCACTGAGTGTGCTGATGATGGCAGGGTCCCTAAGTATCTTTGATATTATTCAAATGCAGATTTTTAATGGTGAAACGGGTAAATTGTTCGGTGTATTGCCAGTTTCCGGGTGGTTAATCTTTCACCAACCGTTAGCGGCGTTGATTTTTATCATTGCGGTTTTTGCGGAGACCAATCGGTTACCCTTTGATCTGCCGGAAGCGGAGCAAGAACTCGTTGGAGGGTATCACACCGAATATGGCTCCATGAAATTTGCCGCCTTTTTCATGGCGGAATACTGCAACATGGTGACCGGATCGGCACTTATTATCGCCCTCTTCTTGGGAGGCTGGTCCACGCTTTTCTTTGACCCGTGGGTTGCTGGCTTACCGGTTTTCTTCAAGATTTTTGTGCAGTTTAGTGTGTTTATGACCAAGTTGATCGTCGTCCTCTTTTTCTTTGTGGTGGTTCGGTGGACCCTACCCCGTTTCCGGTATGACCAACTTATGAACTTGGGATGGAAAGTTTTCTTTGAACTTGCCCTTTTAAATGTGGTAATTACTGCCGTTGTTATTGGTTTCATGTCTGTGAGTTGAGGCGGCTTTCAGCGAACAAAGGAGATTTTTGCATGGCAACCTCGGTTAAAGTCCTCAAACGGCCGAAACTGAATCTATTGGAACAAACGTATCTACCGCAAGTTATGGCGGGGCTGGTGACCACTTTCAAACATGTGCCGCAGGTGAAAGATACGGTCTCTTACCCGGAAGAAAAATGGATTCCACGGGATGGATACCGGGGATTGCACCGGTTGAACAAAGATGAAGACGGGCGGATCAAATGTGTTGCCTGTGAAATGTGTTCCTCTGCTTGTCCGGCACATTGTATTACCATTGAAGCGGAAGTTTCGCCGTGGGAAGACCGGGAAAAAATCCCGAAACGATACGATATTGATTTGTTGCGCTGTATCTTTTGTGGTATGTGTGAGGAAGCTTGTCCGGAAGATGCGATTGAACTGACCGAAATTTATGATTTTTGCGGTTACATCCGGGAAGATTTTATTGCGGATAAAGACACCTTATTACATATCTACGATTTAACAGCAGATGGAAATTATTACCGGGACCTCGAACGGTCACAAAAGCTCTTTTTTACCGGTCATAAAGGGGCCGAAGATCGGGAAGTGAGTCCTGAATACACTCGAAATCTTTTGAAGTGGTAATTTTTATGGAATACGCTCTCTTTTTTGCGTTTTCTTTGGTCGCCATTGTGAGCGGTATTATGGTTATCACCCAAAAAAATGCCGTGTACAGTGGGTTGTATCTGTTACTGACCTTTTTTTGTTTAGCGGCATTGTATATTTTGCTCCACGCGGAATTTGTGGCGGTCGTCCAAATTGCTGTCTATGCGGGAGCAATTATGGTGTTGTTCCTATTTGTGATTATGTTGCTCAACCTTCGTTTTGAGTCCGATTCATTTGCGCCGCCCCTTCCCCGAATGATCGGTATTGGTGTCGGGCTGTTATTCGCCGTCCAGTTTGTATGGATTGGTCTCGGCGGGATGGGAGCTGCAGCGGAACGGAATATCCCAGAAGGTACAACCGCCGCCCTAGGGATGGAATTATTCACCAAATATATTGTTCCATTTGAAGCCGCTGGGGTGTTATTATTGGTGGCAATGTTGGGGGCGGTCTATTTGGCAAAACGTAAACATAATTAAGGTGTAAACCGGTTATGGTACCTGTCAGTTATTATCTGGTTGTTAGTGCAATTTTATTCATTATTGGAATGATCGGGGTTCTGACCCGTCGCAATGCGATTATCATTTTTATGTCAGTGGAATTGATGCTCAATGCCGTCAACCTCAGTTTTGTGGCGTTTTCTAATCTTTGGGGAAACCTCACGGGTCAAGTTTTTGTTTTTATGGTGATGACCGTGGCGGCAGCAGAAGTCGGGGTTGGGTTGGCGTTGATTATTGCCATCTTTCGTATGAAAGAGACAACAGATATTAATCGTATGAATTTGATGAAGGGTTAGTTGGTAGACCTTAAAAACTCTGGTGTGGAATCGATATTTATGATTAACCTTGTTTGGCTTGTGCCGTTGTTTCCCCTGATAGGTGTCTTCATTAATGGCTTTTGGGGACGGAAGTTACCACGCTCCGTGATTGGGGGATTGGCAAGTGCGATGGTGGGGTTGTCGTTTATTGTTGCCGTTTTGATTTTCTTTGATTTATTACGGCAGATTCAGGCGGATCACCATCACTTTTACCATGAAGTTCATCTATTTACGTGGATTTCGGCAGGTGCTTTTGAGGCGAATATTGCCTTTCTGGTTGATCCCCTTTCCACGTTAATGATGCTGGTGGTCACGGGTGTTGGCTTCCTTATTCACGTGTACTCGATTGGGTATATGGATGATGAACCCAGTTTAGCCCGATATTTTACCTATCTCAATTTATTCACTTTCGCGATGTTGCTCTTGGTTTTGGGCAACAATTTCCTGCTCATGTTCGTCGGGTGGGAAGGTGTCGGGTTGTGCTCATATCTCCTTATTGGATTTTGGTTTGAAAAACAGAGCGCGAGTGACGCCGGTAAAAAAGCGTTTATTGTCAACCGGATCGGTGACTTTGCTTTTATTCTGGGTGTGATGCTCACCTTTTCAACCTTTGTCAATCTCGGTGACTTTGAAGGGAATGCCCTCAATTTTTATGATCTGTTTCAGTATGTGATTGAGCATCCTACCGCAATTCCAACTTGGACATTTAGTTTGATCTGTTTGTTGCTCTTTTTAGGAGCAACTGGAAAGTCGGCGCAGATACCTCTCTATGTATGGTTGCCGGATGCAATGGAGGGCCCCACACCGGTGAGTGCCCTCATTCATGCCGCCACAATGGTAACTGCCGGAATTTACATGGTAGCACGATGCCATGTGTTCTTCCTCAACGCACCCGATGTGTTGGCAGTGGTGGCAGTCATTGGGGTGGTCACCGCTATTTTTTCCGCTACGATTGCCCTTGTTCAAACCGATATTAAAAAAGTACTCGCGTATTCTACTGTTTCCCAGTTGGGTTACATGTTTTTAGGATGTGGTGTCGGTGCTTTTACGGCGGGTATCTTCCATGTGATGACCCATGCCTTTTTCAAGGCGCTTCTGTTTATGGGCGCCGGAAGTGTGATCCATGCGCTACACCATGAACAGGATATCCGTAACATGGGCGGCTTGAAAGATTACATGCCGAAAACACGTTGGACATTTTTGATCGCCACGATTGCTATCGCGGGTATCCCACCACTTTCTGGCTTTTTCAGCAAAGATGAAATCCTGTGGTATGCGTTTAGTAGTGAATTTGGGCATTGGGGGTTATGGCTTATCGGGGCAATTGCCGCATTTATGACCTCTTTTTATATGTTTCGGCTCTATTTCCTCACGTTTCATGGGGAGTGCCGCGTGGATCATCATACCAAAGCCCATCTCCATGAATCCCCATCCGTAATGACCGTCCCCCTGATAATTTTAGCCTTTTTGGCGGCGGTAGGTGGTTTTGTGGGCATCCCCCACGTTTTTCATGTACCCAATTTGTTGCATGACTTCTTACATCCGGTTTTTGCCGAAGGTACCGAGCGGTTTATGCATGAATCACACGGTGCGGCTTCAACCGAATTTTTGCTGATGGCAATCTCTGTGTTAATCGCGTTGGCGGGACTTTTTTTAGCCTGGAATTTCTACCTGAAAAACCCGAAATGGAAAGAAAAATACGAATCTGCACTCGATGGGCTTTATACCGTTGCTTACCGGACTCTCTGGAATAAATATTATGTTGATGAATTGTACGATCTGGTGGTCGTCAAGCCGGTTCGCTGGACTTCAGAACGCGTGTTGTGGAAGTTTGGTGATGGTGTGGTTATTGAAGGCATTGTGAACGGCGTTGCAAAGGTTACTGTCTTCACGGGTCAGATGTTTCGTTTGGCACAAACCGGATACATTCAAAATTATGCGGTTTCCATTGTAATTGGATTAATCATTGTTTTTAGTTACTTTATGCTGAAATAGGCACATATGACTGGCTTACCGATCCTTACCATCATTACGTTTTTGCCACTTGTAGGGGCGTTGTTTCTTCTCATTTTGCCCTCTCATAAAGGGGATTTACTGCGGCAAGCGGCGCTTACCTTCGCAACCTTGACATTCCTGATTTCATTATCCCTCTTTTTTGGGTATGATGCCACAAATACAGACATGCAATTCCGGGAATTTATCCCGTGGATTACTGCATTTGGTATCAATTATCATTTGGGGATTGATGGTATCAGTTTATTGCTGATCCTATTGACTACCGTTACGATGCCCGTTGCGATTTTGTCCTCTTGGACGGCTATCACCGAGCGGATTAAAGCATACATGTTTGTGTTGCTATTGCTGGAAACCGCTATGATTGGTGTGTTTGTTTCACTTGACCTGGTCTTGTTCTACTTTTTTTGGGAAGCCATGCTGATCCCGATGGCATTTTTAATCGGGATTTGGGGTGGTGAGAATAAGATTTATGCCGCGTATAAATTCTTTTTATACACCATGGCGGGTTCCGTACTCATGCTCGTGGCGATCATCGCAATGGTTTATTATGGTTATACCCAACTCGGCAAGGTCACGTTTGATGTTTTAGAACTGTATGCGCTGGATATTCCGGTCAATTGGCAACGGTGGTTGTTTTTAGGATTTTTCTTTGCGTTTGCGATTAAAGTACCGATGTTCCCGTTCCATACGTGGCTCCCGGATGCCCACGTTCAGGCACCAACGGCTGGAAGTGTCATCCTAGCCGGTATCATGTTGAAAATGGGGACTTACGGTTTTCTCCGTTTTAGTTTAGGTTTCTTTCCCGATGCGGCGGTTTCCGCCATTCCTTACATTGCGACCCTTTCCATTATCGGTATTATCTATGGGGCACTGGTGGCAATGGTTCAGCCGGATTTGAAAAAATTGGTGGCGTATTCCAGTGTCAGCCATTTGGGTTTTGTCATGTTGGGGATGTTTGCTTTGAATGTCCAGGGAATCTCCGGCAGTGTAATGCAAATGCTCAATCATGGGGTGAGTACCGGGGCGTTGTTCCTGTTGGTGGGAATCATCTACGAACGCCGACATACCCGGATGATAAGTGAATTTGGGGGATTAACTAAACAAATTCCTATTTTTGCCGTGATTTTTATGATTGTTACCTTGTCATCTATTGGGTTACCCGGCTTAAACGGTTTCGTAGGGGAATTCTTGATTCTGGTTGGTGTTTTTCAAGAACATGCGGGATATGCCGCTTTTGCAGCCTCCGGGGTAATTTTATCGGCGGTGTATATGCTGTGGATGTTCCAACGGGTGATGTTTGGTAAGTTAGAGAACCCAGCCAATAAGCTTTTAAAAGATATAAATTTTAGGGAAATTATCGTCCTGACCCCTTTTATTATTTTGATTTTCTGGATGGGCATTTACCCCAAAACCTTTTTAGATAAAATGGAACCCTCCGTACAGAAAATAGTGGAACGGGTGGAGAGTCGAGTAGATTATTGGAGCCAAGCAAAATGATTCGAGTCAGTGTAATTGTCGGATTGATATGGGCGATGGTTATGCCGGTGAGTGCCAAAATCGTGACAAAAGTGGTGGAATATCAACATGATGACCAGACCATGGAAGGTTTTTTAGCATATGATGATGCCATAGAAGGAAAACGTCCCGGCGTACTGATATGCCATCAGTGGAAAGGTCTGGGGGATTATGAACGAATGCGGGCAAAAATGTTGGCAGAAATGGGCTATGTGGCGTTTGCGGCGGATGTCTATGGGCAGGGTGTTCGCCCTTCCACCAATGAAGACGCCGGAAAAACCGCCTCCCAGTTTTACCAAAATCGACAATTATTGCGTGACCGCGCCAATCTGGGTTTGGAACAACTTCGTCAAAATGAAAGGGTTGACCCGCAACAACTAGCGGCAATTGGGTACTGCTTTGGCGGTACAACGGTGTTAGAACTGGCGCGTAGTGGCGCTGAACTGAAAGGTGTGGTAAGCTTTCATGGTGGATTGTCAACGCCCCATCCAGAAGATGCAAAACAGATTCGGGCAAAAGTGCTGGTTCTCCACGGTGCAGATGATCCCTATGTGCCTATGGAAGATGTCATCGCCTTTCAAAATGAAATGAAAGCGGCACATGTGGATTGGCAATTTATCGCGTATGGTGGTGCGGTGCATGCCTTCACAGATAAAAATGCCGGTGATGACCCCTCTCGAGGCGCCGCGTATAATAAAAAAGCAGACTTGCGATCATGGGAAGCCATGAAAATCTTTTTTAATGAAATTTTTAACAGCGAATCGCTAAAATAATATCTTTGAAGCATTTCGACTATCGGAACGATAATGGACAATACAGTATTTACGCTTCTTCCGTTGATGATTCTGGTTGGATTTAGCCTACTGGTGCTGGTTGCGGACATGATGTTGGCACGCGAACAGCGCCCTGCATTAGGTATTGTGGCGCTTATCGGGGTGATTGTATCACTGATATCGTGTAGTTGGTTGTGGAACGCACCTCAAACGGCGTGGAGTGATATGATTGTCTCGGATCATTTTGCGCTGTTTTCTTATATCATTTTTTTAGTCTCTACCGGGTTAACGCTCTTGCTTTCTATGCGGTATCTCAGTGAGGAAGATATTCAATTTGGGGAGTACTATGCCTTGTTGCTTCTGGCAGCGACCGGCGCAATGCTGATGGCAAGTGGGTTGGACTTGATGACAATCTTCATCGGATTGGAAATTCTCTCAATTTCGGTCTATATCCTTGCCGGGTTTGCCCGCCGGAATGAGCGATCCCTGGAATCTGCTTTAAAGTATTTTTTACTCGGTGCCTTCGCCACCGGGTTTTTCCTATATGGCATTGCGATGGTGTATGGCGCTACCGGTACAACAAACATCAAAGTTATCTCTCAGGTTGTATCTGAAGGAACCATTCGCTCCCAAAGTTTTCTCTGGATCGGGATCGCGCTTTTAGTGGCGGGCTTTGGATTTAAAGTGGCGTTGTTCCCTTTCCATGTGTGGACGCCCGATGTATATGAAGGCGCGCCCACTTCTGTGACCGCTTTTATGTCCACAGCGGTCAAAGCCGCCGGCTTTGCGGCATTCGGACGGGTGTTCCTCTCCGCGCTGCAACCAATGCATGCCGATTGGACTGGGATTCTTTGGATTTTAGCCGTTTTTACCATGTTTTTTGGGAACATTACCGCCATTGCGCAACGCAGTGTCAAGCGCATGCTGGCTTATTCTAGTATTGCCCACGCAGGATATATGTTGATTGCGATTATTGCCGGTGATGCTAATCTGAGTTCCGGGAGTTTATTATTTTATCTGTTGGGATATGCCTTTACCAATGTCGCCGCGTTTGGAATTGTTATTTATCTCAGCCGTAAAGGTGAAACCGAGTTTGATGGAAAAGATTATGCCGGTTTGGCAATCCGCCATCCATGGTTGGCATTTGTGATGGCGGTCTGTATGGTTTCTTTGGCGGGTATTCCTCCGACGGCAGGTTTTATGGGTAAATTCTATATCTTTTCCGCTGCCATCAAGGCTAAGTTTTACTGGCTCGCCGTCTTAGGGGTGATAAACAGCGTGATTTCTGTTTATTACTATTTGCGAGTCATCTTTGTGATGTATTTTGAAAAGCCCGCCGCTGATTACGTGCATGGAACACTATCTTTAGGAATGAAAATTGTCCTGATTCTCTCTGTTATTGGTATTTTTCAACTGGGCACCGTTCCCGGTTCTGTAATGGCTTTACTACAAAATTCAATGATGGTGTTCCAATAAATCTCGATCCGCACTGCATTTATATAAAAAAGCACCGGTTGTAAATATAACTGCCGGTGCTTTTTTGTTTGATGAGCAGAAGCAGGCATCTCTAAGTGCTTATCTGACTTTCCGTACCCCTGTTTTTAGAAATTGTATTTTTCGGAATGTGAGTTATCTTATCATTTCACCGTTTTGGAGGGAAATGAAATGGATACCC
>RFFQ01000029.1 GCA_003697105.1 Gemmatimonadota bacterium
CGCACAGCGCTTGCCGCTCCTTCCGAAAATATAATTGACAATCCTCTTGAATTCTACTAACATAAACGATTCCCACAGGCGATGAAACCCCCTGTTTCCATCACGTTTTTGTGGAGGTTATCCATGTTTAAAAAATGGGTTTTAGTTGTGCTGTTCATGTTCTTTCCTGCGCTGGGGAACGCCGTGGAAGAAATGTATATTCAGTTTGAGATCGAGTCGGTGAGTGAGTTAGAAGCACTTACCCGTGTGATTGCCATCGATCAGGTTATCGATGGCAGTACGGTCATCGCCAATGTGATTCCTTCGGAACTGGTGCATTTACGCGCACTGGGCTATACGGATTATACCATCCTACCTAACTACGGCAAGCCCGTCATCCCGCCTCGCATGTCCGCTACTTTGCGAGAATGGGATAGCTACCCGACCTACGATGCCTATCTGGAGATGATGCAACAATTTGCCATCGATTATCCGGAACTGTGCCTGCTGGATACCCTCGGGTACAGCACCCAAGGACGCCAGCTTTTGGCAGTCAAAATCACTGATAATATTCACACGGAAGAAGATGAACCAGAATTTTTTTATACCAGTACCATGCATGGGGATGAAACCACCGGGTATGTCCTCATGTTGCGTTTTATTGATTATTTGCTCACCCATTACGGTGAAGATGAGCGGGTGACGCATCTGGTTGATAATGTGGAAATTTGGATCAATCCACTTGCTAACCCAGATGGTGCCTATTATGCGGGTAATGATAACATTTTTGGAGCGATCCGGCGGAATGCAAACGGCGTTGACCTCAACCGCAACTTTCCCGATCCCGATGATGGACCCCACCCCGACGGGCGCGAATGGCAACCCGAAAACCTAGCCATGATGGCGTTTGCCGCCCGTCAGAACATCACCATGAGTGCTAATTTTCATGGTGGAGCAGAAGTTGTCAACTATCCGTGGGATACCTATTCGTGGGAATCTGCCGATGATGACTGGTGGCAATTGGTTTGCCATGAATATGCCGATGCGGCACAAGAAAACAGCCCGCCCGGTTATATGGATGGTTTCGATGACGGTATTGTCCGCGGCTACGTCTGGTATCCGATTGCCGGTGGACGGCAGGATTATATGATCTACTACCACGGTGGGCGAGAATGCACCATCGAACTTTCCAACATCAAGTTGCTGCCGGAAAATCAGTTAGACGCCCACTGGGAGTATAATCAGGAATCCTTTCTGCTCTATCTGGAACAGGTTCTGTACGGCATCCGCGGCATCGTCACGAATCCGGCGGGTGAACCGGTAGCCGCCACGGTGACGGTTCTAAATCATGATGAGGATAGCGTTTGGGTCTATACAGACCCCGATGTCGGTGATTATCACCGGGTGATCCATGCCGGGACCTATGATGTTCAATTTACCGCGGAGGGGTATCTCCCCTATCTTGTTGAAGATGTTGAAATTAACGATTACGAAACGGTACGGATTGATGTGGTGATGCAACCGATCCCTCGCTATACCCTTCGTGGTACGGTGGTGGATGGGGAAACCGACCAACCACTTGCCGGCGTGGAGGTTTTTATCCTAGAACTTCCAGAGAATCAGACGATCACCGGTGAAAATGGAGTGTTCCAATTTGACGATCTGATGTCCGGTGATTATACGCTGCGGCTCTATGCAGAACAGTACGCCTCTGTTACCCAACAGGTAACCCTAGAGGAGGATATCGACCTCGATATCGCGCTCTACCCCAGTTTTACCGAGAGTTTTGAGGGGGGTGAATTTCCGCCAGAATGGGAGTTTCATGGCAATGCTCCGTGGGAGATCGACAACATCGCGGCAGATGGGTCTTTCTCTGCACGTTCCGGGCGGATTTCCAGCTACCAGCGCTCCCAAATGTGGATCACGCTCGATATAAATCACCCCGGTGAAATTGTATTTCAGTATAAAACTTCTACTGAGATCGGGGATAAACTTGAATTTTATATTGATAATGTCCGGCAAGGCTCCTGGTCTGGTGAAATCGACTGGACAGAAGCCCGGTTTCCTGTTTCCACGGGGTCGCATATCTTCAAGTGGTCTTACCAAAAGAACGCCAGCGGTAGTGGCGGGGAAGATGCCGTCTGGGTGGATGTGATCATCTTTCCGCCCACACCCACCGGCGGAGATGCGCCGGAGATCACCCTTTCACCCGCTGAATTTGATCTGACGTTGCCCCCGAACTTCGTCGGGCAAGGGCATCTGGATGTGTTCAATACGGGTAGCCGTGACTTACAGGTTCGGGCGGAATTACCGGAAGTGGATTGGCTCAACCTAGACCCGGTATCGGGTACGGTTCGCCCGGACGAAATGCTCCGGCTCCATCTCAATTTTAATTTGATCGGGATCGATTTGGGTACGGAGTTGAACACCACGATTACCCTCTACAGTAATGATCCGGACACACCGGAAATCCATGTTCCGGTGAACGTCCTCGTGGATGAATTCACGGCGGCGACCTATCCGGCGGCGATCCATCTACCGGCAACATCCGAATTGGGGCGAAATTATCCCAACCCGTTTAACCCTCAAACGGTAATCCCGTATGCGATTGCCCATGCTGGGCAGGTCACCCTCATGATTTATGATCTGCACGGGCATTTGGTTCAGGTACTGGTGGATGCCGTCCAACCTGCCGGATACTACACCGTGATGTGGGATGCCTCCGCCAGGGTGTCCGGGCTGTATATTTGCCGGTTGGAAGTCGATAACCTGCCGGTCGATACAACCTCATTACTCTTGTTAAAATAATCAGCGGAATTAAAAACGTGCCGAATCTGTAAAGATTTGGCACGTTTGGTTCAGAATAACCACCGTTCGGGTAATTCGAGCCGCTAACACATGAATGCTACGGAATTTTTAAATCGTCTTAATACCAATTTTACAGCGGCAGAGTGCGACCTGATTCGCCGGGCATACGATTTTGGCTGGTACCATCACCGGAGTCAAACGCGCGATTCTGGAGAGCCATATTTTACCCATTGTGAAGCCGTGGCAGAAATTTTCGTCACGGAGGTTTTCGCCGATGCCGAAGGATGTGCCGCCGCCTTGCTCCATGATGTGGTGGAGGATACGTCCGCCGAACTCGGGCAGATCGAGCAGGAGTTTGGGGGAACTATCGCGCTACTGGTGGATGGATTGACCAAAATCGAACGCATTCAGAAAAAAAGTCGTTGGGAACGGCAAGTGGCGACCTTGCGCAAAATGCTCCTTTCTACGGTTAAAGATGCACGAGTAGTTCTGGTCAAGCTTGCCGACCGGTTGCACAACATGCGTACCCTCACGTCACTCAGTGCGGATCGACAACAGCGAATTGCCTCCGAAACATTGGAAATTTACGCTCCCATTGCCCACCGCTTTGGGATGGGGCAGATCAAATCCGAACTCGAAGATTTATCCTTAAAGGCACTTCACCCCGAAGCGTTTTATCGCCTCAAGGAATTGGTCAATCAAAAGAAACAAGAGCGCGATGCGCTGATCGATTTTGTCAGAGTGCAGGTGGTGGCGGAATTGGCGGAAAACGGGTTAGAAAACTATGAAATTTTCGGACGCTCCAAGCATTTTTACAGCCTGTACTGTAAAATGAAAAAAGGCTATACTTTTGACGAAATTTATGATAAAATCGGCTTGCGAATTGTCTTTGGAGACAAGGGCGCGACGGACACACTCTCAAAAATGGAACACCAAGCGCTGATTGGAAACTGTTATCAGGCACTCGGTATTATTCATCGCCTCTGGACTCCTTTGTCAAACCGGTTGAAAGACTATATTGGTAATCCCAAACCCAACAAGTACCAATCCTTGCACACTACGGTGATGATTCCCGACGTCGGCCAAGTGGAATTTCAAATCCGTACGGCACGGATGCACCAAACTGCCGAAAGAGGAATTGCAGCACACTGGCGTTATAAAGAAAAAAATACCACCGAAAATTTTAACGATGAACTCTCGTGGCTGGGACGGGTTTTGGAGGCGGATCAATATAGTGAAAACCCTCATGAATTTTTGGAATCGCTCCGAATTGAGCTGTTCAAGGATGATATTTTTGTGTACACGCCTCGCGGTGATGTAGTTCAGTTGCCCCAAGGAGCAACGTTACTAGATTTCGCCTTTGCCATCCATACGGAGATCGGGTTAAGTTGCACGGGAGGTCACATTAATGGTCGATTTGCCAAATTAGGGACACCGCTACGGAGTGGGGATCAGGTCCACATCTCCCGTTCCCCCTCGCAATCCCCCAATCCAAATTGGCTTAATTATGTGGTCACGTCCAAAGCTCGCAATAAAATCCGGCAATATTTACGGGTGGAAGCGTTTCGTCACCATGTGGAACTGGGCAAGGAAAAATTGTTGCAGGAGGCGAAGCTCCAAAATTACAAACTAAAGCTGGTTCCATCCAAATTTGAAGACCTCATCCGGGAATATCATCAAAAAAGCTTTGAGCATTTACTGGAAGCCATTGGCTCGGGCAATATTAGCCCCCAGACGATCCTCCGCAAACTCTTTCCGGAAAGTGCCGGAAAAGACACCTTGCCAGAAGTGGAACCGCCGGTTATCCCCAGCGCCCACCTGCAACGGGGTGCGGCAACCGTCCATCTCAAGGAGGTGGGGCAAGTTTTACTCCGTTTTGCCCGCTGTTGCGAACCCATTCCCGGCGACCGGATTGTGGGGTTTATCACCCGTGGGCGCGGATTGACCATCCACCGGACAGATTGCCGGAATATCACCACCATGTCCCCTCCTGAAAAACAACGACTGATACCAGTCCAGTGGGAAATCCCCAAGAAAAAGGGCAAATTTCCGGCAAAAGTGTGGGTTCGTGCCTACCATTCAGAAACCTTTTTAGAGCGCCTGAAACGGACGGTAGAAAGCTATAATTCTACGTTGACGGCACAAATTAGTATTAATCAACGTGAAATCTATGGTATTCTGATTATCGAGGTGGTGGATTTGGATCACCTCGACCGAATTATTCGCCACTTACGCACCATGAAAGAAGTACAAGAGATCAATCGTGCCAAACGGTAAGCGGGCGGACATCTCCGCAGAAGCCCGAAACCGGAATGGAGCGGAGCTTTAGAATCGAGAGAAAGGATAAAAATGATCGAGAACGTCAAACAGAAACAGCAGGAACTGGCTACCTTGACGGATTCAGTTGAAAAAGTGGATTTGCTGAAAGAGATATCCGAATATTTTCAGCGGAAAGACCCACTTCAAGCGCTGCAATATGCGACCCAAGCCGCCGAAATTGCCGGACGCATTGGCTACGACTCGGGTTATGCCGAGGCCATCTTTCTGCAAGGGAAGCATCAAAACAATTTGGGTCAATATGTCGAATCCATGAAGCTTCTGAAACAGGCACTTTCTCTGTTTGAAACCCTGAATGATCGCACGGGGTATATTAAAGCCCTAAATTTAAAGGGAATGGTCAATTACCGGCTAGGTGATTTTCAGGATGCACTGGTTGACTTGACGGAAGTCCTCAAATCGGAAGAGGACATCGATGATAAATCCATACGGGCTAGTGCGCTGAACACGATGGGAAATATTTATTCCGATCTCGATGATTATGATAATGCCCTCAAATATTATCAGGAAGGGTTAGAAAAATTTCGGGAAACCGGCGATCGAAATGGTGAGGCAAGTATCCTCAATAACTTGGGGATTCTTTACTCTGATTTGGGGGCGTATGAAAAATCGCTTTCACACTATTTGGCGTGTCTAAAAATTCGCGAGGAACAAGAAGACCCCCGTGGAATTGCAATTACACTCTTAAATATTGGTGATTTGTATATGAAGCAAGGTGAATTTGGGAAAGCCCTTGCCTGCCACCATAACGCGCTAGATATAAACACCGGTATCGGGAATAAAGCAGTGGAAGCCCATATCAATGGGTCAATTGGTAAACTGTGGGTCAAGCAGGAGAAATGGGAAAAAGCGATTCCGTACCTTGAAAAAGCGACGGAATTAGCGGCGGAAGTGGAAGACCGGAATCTGCGTGTACAAACGCTGAAAAACCTTGCCTCTGCTCACGAAGCTCTCGGAAACATGTCCGATGCCTTGAGTTACTTTAAAATGTGCTATCAGATTGAGAAAAAAGCCTTTGATGAGGAGTATAAAGAACGAATCGATTATCTGAAAAACCGCTACGAAGCGGAAAAAAAAGAAAAAGAAGCCGAAATTTACCGGCTCAAAAATGTGGAACTGGCACGGCTATACGATCACATCCGCCTCATCAGTGAAATCGGACAAAAAATCACCGCCTCTTTATCATTGGAGACGATTCTGACCACCGTTTATGAGAACATCAATCAGTTAATGAAGGCAGATGGCTTCGGAATTGATCTGTATCATCCAGAAACCGAAGAGATCGAGTACAAATTCTTCATTGAACGAGGGGAACGCTTAAAGCCTCTCACCGGTTCGGTACATGATGAGGGAAGTTTCTCCGCTTGGGCAATTCGGAATCGCAAAGAGGTTTTTCTGAACGATGCGACCCAAGAATACATGGCCTATATACCGAAGTTGAAAGCGGTGGGAGCCGACGAAGGAGGTGAAACCCTTTCCGCACTGTATGTTCCGCTGATTGTGGAAGACCGCGTCGTGGGGGTCGTGACGGTACAAAGTTTTGATCCGGGCGCGTACACCCCAGCGGATTTGGATATGTTGCGGGCGCTAGGCAACTATATTGCCGTCGCGTTGGATAATGCCCGGGCTTATGCCGAACTCAACAAAGCGATAGACGATTTGAAAACCGCGGAAGTCCAGATGCTCCAATCGGAACGGATGGCATCCTTAGGGGAACTTTCCAGCATGATCGGGCATGAATTTAACAATATCCTGAACGGGATCAGTTCTCCGGTGGAACTGATTATGAGCCAACCTCCCCTTGATGAAGATGTGATCTGGCACTGTTGGGAATCGGATCAAGAAGGGCATGAACTACAAGCATATCTGGAAGAACGCCGTCAGGTATGGGAAAAAATCAGAGAAGCCTCTAAGATGATTAAATTAGCCTCGGATCGTGCTTTCGAGACCATCCGCGACCTGCAAGCCATTGCCGGCGGTAAAAGCCGTAAATTAGGCTTAACCGATATTGTGGAAACCCTGGAAGAGACCATCCGCCTCCAAAGACATAAATTGCACAAGATTGAGATCGTGAAAGAGATTGAAGCGGAACAATTTCGGGTGATGATTACCAGCGGGGAAATGGGACAAATCTTTATGAATTTTCTGGTAAATGCCGCTCATGCGCTGGAAGGTCAGGAAGACGCGCGGATTACCATCCGGATGCGCCAGCAAGATGGCGGTGTGGAGATTCAATTCGCCGATAATGGCAAAGGTATGTCGGAGGAAGTTCAAAAACGCATTTTTGAACCCTTTTTTACAACCAAAGGCGAAAAAGGTACCGGTATCGGTCTGACCATGGTCAAGCGGATTGTAGATCAGCGGGGCGGAAAAATCACCGTGGAAAGCCAAGAAGGTGAGGGCACCACCTTTACCATCTGGTTCCCCCAAGAGATTCAAGAATTGAGCAAACATCATGGCAACTAACATCGAAACCCTGCGGGCACAAATCGAACAAGAAACAGAACCACGGGCAAAAATCGATCTGCAAAATCGCTTGGTGTTTGAACTCAGCTATTCCAACCCCGAAGAAGCCCAAACGTTGGTGAACGCCGTTGCCCAAAAAGCGGAACAGTTAGGGTATGCCGTAGGTCTGGCAAATAGCTACCGCAATATGGGAATTTTGGATATTTATCAGTCGGAATATCACCACGCGTTAGCGCATTTTTTGCGGGCAATTGAACTATACAAAGATGCCGGCTGTAAAGAAGGGTTGGCAACCACCTACAACAACATGGGCGTGATCTACTACTACTTGATTGACTATGAAAACACGCTAACTTACTACAAAAAAAGCCTTCAGCTCAGTGAAGAAATCAGTGACTATGAGACCCAAGTCTCGTTACTGAGCAATATTGGCGCGGTTTACGCCCAAATGGAGAACACCCGAGAGGCAAAGCATTACTTTGAACGGTCTTTAGCACTGGCAGAAGCACATCAAGATTATGAAGGGCAGGTCAACGCGCTGCATAATTTAGCCCATGTTACCGAAGGCGAAAAACTCCATCAGGCGGCTCTAAATTACGCGCTGAAAGCCAAAAGCATTGTCGAAAACCACTACCCCAGCCAGCGACACTTGATGACCTGTTGGAGCGGAATCGGATTGGCATATCGGGGCTTAGAACGCTTTTCCGAGGCAATTGATTTTTACCAGCGCGCGTTGGAACTCAGTCGTAAACTCCATGATAAACGGGAACAAGTGATCGGTCTGC
The DNA here is from genome assembly GCA_003697105.1 of Gemmatimonadota bacterium. Classification (GTDB taxonomy): domain Bacteria; phylum 4572-55; class 4572-55; order J002; family J002; genus J002. Next base: position 8,376 of record RFFQ01000029.1, read on the forward strand.
GTGAGATCGGTGAATGTTATATTGCCCTTCATCAAATGGAAAATGCATTAGATTACCTAAAACAAGCCGAACACCTCGCCGAGGCCATGGATTCTCAGGAGTTGGAAATTAATGTGTATGAATCGCTCTTTCGTCTATACGAACAGCAGAATGATATTGCCGCGGCATTAGCTTATCACAAAAAGTATCATCAGGCAGAGATCACGGTTTTAAGAGAAAAATATGATCAAAACACACAGTTGCTTCAAGTGCGATTCCAAGTGGAACAAAAAGAACGTGAAGCCGAACTCTACCGGCGGGAAAACGAAGAACTTGAACGCCTCAACGCGGAATTGGAAGCCACCAACCAGAAATTGGTCGAAACCCAAGCCCAATTGATAGAGTCACAAGCCAAACGTATTCAAGCAGAAAAACGAGCAACCCTCGGCGAACTTGCCGGAATGGTGACGCATGAAATCAATAACGCTCTCAGTGGTATTCGGAGTTCGTTAGAGCAAATTTATCACACGCCTCGTTTAGATGAAGACCGGATTTGGCACTGCTGGGAGAACGACCAAGAAGGTACGGAGTTGCAAGCCTATCTGGCGAAACGCCGCATGGAAGAAGACCACATTATTGCCGCCACCGAACTGGCACAGCGTGCTGAGGTACGGGCAGAACAGGTCATTAAAGACCTAAAAAGCCTTGTGGGAGATGAAAGTCAGGAACTGGGAACGATCCATCTTGTGGAGATATTCCGCAAAGCCGTACGATTACAATGGGAACGACTGGAGCGCATCAACATTATTGAGGATATTGAGTCTGAAGATTTAACCCTGACTGCCACCAGTGGCGAAATAGGTCAACTTTTTTTGATTTTGCTGAGTAATGCCAGTGATGCCCTGAAAGACCACTCCGAACCGGAAATTCATGTGAAAATGCAAACCCAAAATGGGGGAATTCAGGTTGATTTCAGCGATAATGGCTGTGGAATACCGCCATCGATTCAGGCGGAGATATTCCACCCGTTTTTTACCACCAAAGGGGAGTCCAGTTCTGGCGTGGGGCTTTCCACCTTTAAACGAATCATTGACGCCTACAACGGAACCATTCACCTCAAGAGTGACATTGGAAAAGGTACAACCTTCTCCTTTTGGTTACCCGAGGACGCCAAAGGAAAAACGGCTGTATTTAAATCGTAAATCTAAGGTAAAACAATGACAGAAAAAATAAAACAACTTCAAGATCAACTCGAACATGCCTCCAGTGTACATGAAAAAGTTGATACCTTAACCGAGTTGTCAAAAGAGTATACTCAAAATCAACCGCACGAGGCACTATCCGCGGCAAATCAAGCGTTAGAACTTGCCAAAACCATTGATTATAAAAGTGGTATTGCCAAAGCATTAGCCCGATTGTGCCGCTGTTATGAACGGTTTTCCAATTATGAAAAAGCCCTCTCATTAGGTCTGGAATCCCTAGAGTTATTTGAATCTATCGACGATGACAACGGCAAAGCCGGCATTTTAAGCCGGTTGGCCTGGATTTATCAAACTTTAGGCGATTATGCCACCGCCCTTGATCACGCCATGACCAGTTTGGAATTATACCGTAAGATCAATGATCCCCAAGGAATTTTTAGTGCGTTCAACACGTTGGGTTCCGTCAGTGGTAATGCAGGTGACCCCGATAAAGCATTGGAATATTACGAAGAAGCGTTACAAATCAGTCGGGAATCCAATTTACGAGCCAGTGAAGCCGTCGCCCTCGTCAATATCGGCACAGTTTATTGCCGGACATTTGACGACCCGGAAGAAACCAAAACCAAAAATGAACTGGCGATTCAATATTTTGAAAAAAGCGGTGTAATCTTTGAGGAAGAAAAGAATCTGTTCAATAAAAATATCACGATAATGAACACCGGCGCTGCCTATCTCAACTTGAAAAAATATCCTGAGGCGCTGGAATGCTTTTACCACAGCTTGGAAACCGCAGAATCACTCGAACAAAAGTCCATCCAAGCCCATTGCCTGAGCAATATTGCGGGCGTGTACTCCCAGCAAGAAAAATATGATGAGGCGTGTACCTATTACTTCCGTGCTCTCGCCTTAGCTGAAGATACCAAAGAGAAACCCCGTTTGGCGGCGATTCATCAAAATTTAGCCGAAGTGTTTGAAAAGATGGAGGAGTTCACCAAAGCCTTGGAACACTTCAAAAAATACCATGAACTAAATAGCGAAGTTTTTAATGAAAATTCAGACCGGAAATTGAAGAACTTACAAGTCATGCATCAAGTGGATCAGTCCAAGCGGGAAGCCGATCTTTTACGAGAAAAAAACGAAGAACTCGCCAAATTAAATCAGGAATTAGAGCAAACCAATGAACAATTGGTCAAAACACAAATTCAACTGATGCAGGCACAAGCAAAACGGCTGGAAAATGAACGAATGGCGGCGTTAGGGGGGATTACCAATATGGTCGCCCACGAGATGAATAATGCTCTGAACGCTTTAAAAATGCCCCTCGAACAACTGAGTAACTTGCCGAAATTAGATAGCGAGCGCATTTGGCACTATTGGGAAAATGACGATGATGGTATCGAACTTCAGGCATACCTCGCCCAGCGAGAACGAGAATTGAAAACCGCTGCTGACTGTGTCGAATGTGCGAAAAATGCGGAACTTCGGATGGAACAGGTTATTTGCGGCTTACGACATTTAGCCGGCGAAAAAAGTCAAGATTTACGCTCAATTAACATCGTTGAAATTTTTCAGGAAGCTGTCCGCTTGCAATGGCAATATCTGGAAAAGCTGGCACTCATCAAAGAGATAGAACAACCGGAAATGTATCTCACCGCTACCAGCGGTGAATTGGGGCAAATCTTCCTCATTTTAATCAGCAATGCTTGTGATGCCCTGAAAAATAAGCCTCATCCCACCATCACGGTTAAAATGCACTATAAAAATGACGGTATTGAAATTCTATTTCAGGATAACGGTAGCGGAATACCCTCTGATATCCAACAACGAATATTTGACCCCTTTTTTACCACCAAAGGTGAACAAAACTCCGGGGTGGGGCTTTCCACCCTGAAGCGAATTATTACCAAATACAAAGGGCATCTTACCGTCGCCAGCGAAGAAAATGAAGGTACAACGTTCCGAATTTGGCTTCCCCTGCATACTAAAGCGAGCCGCTAATGACCGATCCCATCCAACATCTTGAACAGAAATTGGAAACCGTTACCCGTGAGGCAGAACGGGTCGATCTGCTAAATGACCTCACCAAAGCGTGGGCAACCCGTTCCATCGACAAAGCGGCGATGTACGCCCAAAAAGCCCTCGAACTCGCCGAACAGATCAATTACCCCTTTGGATTCGCCGTTGCCTTATACCGGGGTGGCGCCGTCTCTTTTTATCAGGGATACGCGACAAAAACAATTCAACAATGCCAACGCGCTTGTGAGATGTTTAAAGAATTGGGCGAAGCCGAGTTGATGATCGAATCGTTGCAGTACACCGGTAACGGTTACATGGAATTGGGTGACCATGAAAAAGCGTTAGATTATCTGATCCAAGCGCTACGCGCCGCTGAAGAACTCGGGGATAAATCCATAATCGCTAAATGCTTGAATACGTTGGGTAATTTCTACAACGAAATTCGGCAACGAGAGCGTGGCATGAAGTATCATCAGCAGGCATTACAACTTTATCAGGAGATCGGTGATCACGATGGAATTGCGGTGGCTCAAACCAATCTGGGTATTGGATACACCCAATGTGAGCAATACGACCAAGCGGTAGAAGCTTTTACCACTGCCTTGCATTATTACGAGGAAATGGGGCAAACCTTACGGGCGGCGCAGGTGATGAATAACCTAGGGTTCTTATATAAACGACAGGAACAATGGGACACCGCCTTGGAGTATTTCAACCGCTCATTGGACATCAAAACCCAACACCATGATCAGCGGGGGATGATTCATTCCTTGATGAATAAGAGTGAGATTCTCAATAACCTAGGTCAGCCGGAAACCGCACTGGAAAATCAGTTGACCGCCTTACGCCTAGCGGAAGAACTCAGCCTAAAATCAATGATCGCTAACATTAACTATAACATTGCCCATACCTACACCATGTTGGGGGATCACAAAACCGCCTACCAATCTCTTCTGAAATATGTAGAATTAAATCGGGAGTTAACCTCCGAAGATATGCGAAAGAAACTTGCCGAAATGGAAACACAGAATGAACTGGAGCGAAAAGAAAGAGAAACTGAATTATACCGCCTGAAAAATGTCGAATTAGCGCGACTGAATGAAGAATTGGAGAAAACAAACCAATCCTTGATCGAAACTCAGCTTAAATTGGTGGAATCTCAAGCGCAACGGATTCAAGCAGAGAAATTAGCAACCCTTGGTGAACTGGCGGGGGTCATCGCTCATGAAGTCAACAATGCCTTGAGTGGCATCATGGTGCCCAATGAAATCATTTTGAACACGCCGGAGTTGGATCGGGACAAAATCTGGCAATGTTGGGAATCAGATGAAGATGGCAGTTTGCTCGAAGCCTATCTGGACCAGCGGGAAAAGGAATTCCGCCGGGTGAAATCGGCCGCAGATATGATTCGCACCGCCGCTAAACGGGCGGCACATGTGGTGGATGACCTGCAAAATCTCATTGGGGGACGAAGCCGGCAGTTGGGTCCGGTGAACCTGTGCCAAGTGTTCCGGAGTGCCTGCCGTCTCCAAAAACAGCGCCTCGAACGGATCACCATTATTGAAGAATTTGAGTGTGACCCTTTAGAAATCGTTATCACCAGCGGGGAAGTGGGGCAGATTTTTATGCATTTGCTGGTTAATGCCAGTGATGCCCTGCAAGAGCAAAAAAGCGCAATCATCACGGTCCGAATGTACCGCCAAGCGAACGGAGTCCAGATTGAATGTGCCGATAATGGTCGTGGCATACCACCAGACCACCTAGAACACCTTTTTGATCCGTTCTTCTCCACCAAAACCCGGGACGGTTCCGGCTTAGGATTGACCGCCGTTAAGCGTATTATTGAAGAATACGGTGGATCCATTGATGTTCAAAGTGAAATCGGAGTAGGCACAACCTTTTCGGTGTGGTTGCCAACGGATCACAAAGGAAAAGGTCGCGTATTTCATTTATAACACGGCAGAGAGATGACCACCATGTCTGAGTTGGCAAAAAAACTGAAAACCCAATTGGAGACCGTCACCGACCCCGCCACAAGGGTCGATCTTCTCAACCAGTTGGCGTGGCATACATGGCGCCAAGATGCCAATCAAGCACTCCGCTATAGTGAGCAGGCGTTTGCTCTGGCACACGAGATCAATTATCCCAAAGGCATTATCCAAAGTTTGATCCGTAAAGGACTAAGTTGCCTGACATTTGCCCGCTATGACGAGGCACTATCTCACTTCCAAACCGCATTGCGCATAATGGATGACACCGGGGAAACCGGCGAGAAGGGATTTATTCATAACCGAATCGGTGTGGTCTATTACAATTTGGGAGATTATAATAAAGCCTTGCAAGAACAATTAGTCTGCTTAGAAATCAGTCAAGAAACTCAGGATAAACGGCTGGAAAGCCGGGCTTTAAACAGCATCGGTATCATTAGTAATGCGTTGGAACGCTTTGAAGAAGCACTCGAATATTACCAACGAAGTATGACCCTCGCCGAAGAGATTAACGACTTGCAATTACAGGCGTTTGCGCTTAATAACATGGGCACCGTTTATGACTCCCTAAAACATTATGATAAAGCCCTCGAAAATTATCGAAAAAGCATTGAAATCAATGAAAAGTTAGGAAATGATACCGCCCGCGCAATTGGGATCAGCAACATGGGAGATGCATATCGTCTAATGAAAGATTACCCCCAAGCCTTAAAATATTATCAAGAAGCACTCGCCATCGACCGGCAACGGGGAACAAAAAGCAGTGAAGCACACGTGTTGCACTCCTTAGGCGAACTGTATCTGGAACAAAAGGATACAGAACAGGCATTGCACTACCTCACAGCGGCGTTGGAACTCAGCCAGCAGATTAAAAATAAGCATTTGGTATTCGAGGTGCATTTCTCGCTCTCCAAATTATATCGCACGGTAGAAGATTTTGAGCAAGCGTTAACCCATTTTGAGAAATATCATCAGATTAAAGAAGAAGTCCTCAATGAAGACTCCGCCCAAAAGGTGAAAAATTTCCAAATCCGGCTCGAACTGGAGCGGAAAGAAAAAGAAGCCGAAATTTACCGCAAAAAAAATGAAGAATTGGCTCGTTTGAACGAAGAACTCGAAAAAACGAACCAACAACTGCTGGAAGCCCAAATTCAGACGGTTACTGCCCAAGCAAAACAGATGGAAGCGGAACGGCTGGCAACATTGGGACGGGTTGCCAGTATGATCGGGCATGATATGAACAATGCCCTCAGCGGGGTCATTTCCCCTTTAGAATATATCATCTTGGCAGAACCCCTCGATCAGGGTGAAATTTGGGACTGTTGGGAAACCGATGAAGATGGTAGTCGCCTAAAAGCCTATCTGGAAGAATGGGAAAAAACATGGAACCGGATACAGGACGCCGCCCAAATGATCCAAATCGGCGCAAAACGAGCGCACATGGTGATTAACGACCTGCAAAGTGCTGTCGGTGGCAAAAGCCAGAAACTGGGCTATATCAATCTACCGGATGTCTTTCGGGAAAGTGTCCGGCTGCAGAAAAAACATTTGCTGAACATCAATGTTATCGAAAAATTTGAGAGCGAGGAGATGCGGGTTGTGACCACCAGTGGTGCCATGAGCCAAATATTTATGAACCTCCTGATCAATGCCTGCCATGCGCTAGAAGGACGGGAAAACCCGACGATCATTGTCGAATTGAAAACCAAAAATGAGGGGGTCGAAATCCGTATTTCCGATAATGGAAAGGGTATTCCCGAAGACATCATGCCCCATATTTTTAAGCCCTTCTTCTCCACCAAAGGTGAAGATGGCTCCGGGTTGGGGTTAGCCGCCATCAAACAAATTTTGAAAGGGTTTAACGGTACCATCGAGGTCGAAAGTGAACTGGGTAAAGGCACTACTTTTATCGTTTGGATACCCAAAGAGGGTAAAGAAGTTCCGCTAATGAAACCACGCTGGGTCTAACCTGTATTATTTGTAACATGATACCCCAACGGCTCTAGAAAAAAATATAAACGACATTGACTCTTTTCGCGGTTTATGAATAATTCAGGCTAAATAAAACGGTCCCGATTTTGTGGGGAAGGAAATGCCGGATATTGCAGAATTAGAAAGACAACTTGAAATCTGTACCAGTGAACTTGAGCGAATTAACCTACGCAACCAACTTGCTTGGGAACTCAAAAAAAAAGATACGGATCACGCCTTTGCCCTCGCCACCGAGGCGTATAAGCAGGCAACCCAATTGAATTACTCCAAAGGGGTTGCCTACGCCCAGCGTGCCCGAGGGGCTTGCCTGATGTTCCAAGCAAAATATGATGAAGCCCTCCTGAATCTCTCTCAAGCCGCTCAAACATTCAACGCCCTTACCGATCCATTTGGTGAAGCCTCCGTTTACAACGTGATGGGGGTCATTTATAAACGGATGGGTCATTACAACCGTGCTTTGGAGTACTATCTGTTGGGACTAGATTATGCCGAACAGGCACAGGATTCGTTATTAATATCGAGCATTCTTAGCAATGTTGCCGGTATCTATAGCGCCCTTGGGCAAAACCAACAAGCCCTTGATTATTATCAGAAAAATCTAGAGATCTACCGGCAAGCCGGGGATCGGGACCGGGAAGCCTTAGTATGGGGCAACATCGCCAGTGTATATGATGCTCTTGGCGACCACGAAAAGGCACTCCAAGCCAGTTTTGATTGCCTCAAACTGAGCCAACAGGTTCAGAATCAATGGCGTATCTGCAATACCCTGTGTAATATTGGGGCGATCTATTACCACTTGAAAACGTATGATGAGGCGCTGGAGTATTTCCAGCAAAGCCTGGTACTGGCTAGGGAAATAAATAACATTCAGTTGCAAGCTCATGCCATGTTGGCGCTGGGTACGGTATATCGTGAAAAACAGATATATGATAAAGGATTGGATTACCTGCACCAAGGGTTAGCACTGGCGGAACAGGTGCAAGAAAAGGAATCCATTAAAACCGCCTATAAAGCGATCTCTGAAATTTATGAAGAGACGGGAGATTTCCAAAACGCTCTGGACTATCACAAAAAATTTCAGGAGATCGATCATGAAACCCTCACTATCAAGGCGGATGAGAATTTGCGGAAGATGCAAACCCAGTTTCAAGTTGATCTCAAGGAAAAAGAAACCGAAATACTTCGCCAAAAAAACGAGGAACTGGAGCATCTCAATGCCGAACTGGAAACCATGAATGAAAATTTAGTGGAAACCCAATTGAAACTCGTCCAATCTCAGGCACGGCGCATCGAAAGTGAAAAACTCGCCAAGCTAGGCGAACTCGCCAGCATGATGGCACACGAAATAAATAATGCTCTCAGCGGGATTCTGGGTCCGGCAGAGCAAATCCAGAAAACCCCCCCACTGGATGAGGAGAGGATCTGGAAATGCTGGGAAACCGATCAGGAAGGTACTCAATTAAGTGCCTATTTGCACCAATGGAACTCCACGTGGCGCCGCATTCAAGATGCGGCAAATCTCATCACTACTGCCGGAAAACGTGCACAACAGGCCATCTTGGATTTACAGAATTTTGTGGGGGATAAAAGCCATAAGTTGGGCGCTATCGTGATCAAAGATGTCCTTCAAGGGTCAATCCGGCTACAAGCCCAGCGCTTGGAAAAATTACGTCTTATTCAGGATTTTGAAGACGATGACCTCCGGATCACGGCTACAACCGGTGAACTGAGCCAAATTTTTACAAACCTGATCAGTAATGCAACGGACGCCTTGCAGAATGCGACAGACCCCACCATTACCATTCGGGTAAGCACCCACAATGGGGGCATCGAAATGCAGTTTAGCGATAACGGGATCGGCATCGCTCCGGAAGATATGCGCCGTATTTTTGAACCCATGTTCACGACGAAAGGGGAGAAAAGCTCCGGGTTGGGGCTTTCCACAGTCAAACGGATTGTAGAGGCGTACAACGGGACGATCCACGTTCAAAGCGAACTTGGAAGCGGCACAACGTTCACCCTCTGGCTACCGCTGGATGGTAAAAAAAGCCCTCATGCTCCTGCGGGTGCGGTATGAGATGGGTCTGGATTGCCGTTGGCGGGGCGCTGGGTGCAATCTGCCGCTATGTTGTGTCTGGATTGGCACATCAACTGGTGCCCACTACCTTCCCGTGGGGGACCTTGGTAGTCAATTTGACCGGCTCATTTCTTATTGGGTTCTTATGGGCACTATTTGAAGAGCTGTGGCTCAGCCCATCATTGCGGCTACTGATTTTCACCGGCTTTTTGGGAGCATTTACGACGTTTTCCACCTTTAGTCTGGAAAGTACCCAACTATTACGCGATAACGAGATCAAACTCGCCCTGATCAACCTAATCGGTAGCACCGTTTCGGGTATTATGCTGGTGTTGGTGGGTTTTATCTTTGCCCGCTTCTTACTTCAACTTTTACGATAGGTGAGACGATGATCCATGCCGATCACGAGATTTTACTCCGAATTTTCATCAGCGAAACGGATACCTACCACAAAAAACCGCTCTATGAACAGATCGTCATCAAAGCACACGAATTAGGTATTGCCGGTGCGACCGTTTTACGCGGCTTGATGGGCTACGGCGCCGGTAGCCGTATCCACAGCGCCAAGGTCTTACGGCTGTCGGATGATCTACCGGTGGTGGTAGAACTTGTGGATGTGGAAGAAAAACTAAATCCCTTGATTCCGTTCCTCAACGACGTCGTCACGGAAGGCTTGATCACGATGGAAAAAGTAACGGTAATCAAGTACCGGAAAGGGTAAGAGTACTCTCGGATGTGTAACTACTTGAGGTTACGAATCTTAAAATTTAGGTTTCAGCAGTTGCAATACACAAAAATTTAAATCACCACACCTCTCGGGATGATGTCTCATTCTTCGACTCTCATTTTTCAAAAACGACACGGTCGAAGACGGATGAAAAAGGGGATTAAGGGGGTCAAACATCCTTCCTCCCGTGCGGTTCCAACGCGCCTTCCCGCATGGTAGAGACGTTGCACTGCTTTGTGCCCCTACCAAAAAGACGTTGCAGTGCTTTGTGCCCCTACCAAAACACCG
>RFFQ01000030.1 GCA_003697105.1 Gemmatimonadota bacterium
CATATGTTTATTATTTTTAATATAAAGTTGTTTTCGGATGAGTTTATCTTTTTTATTTATTAGTAAAAATGTTGTAACTTATTAACACAGAATAACTTACCCATTTGTTAATTTTGTAGTAGTTAATTAAAAGTATTCATTTTTATTTCGAATGCAAGCCTAAGTTCCGTATTGCGGCCCGCGAAGTTCTATCTTGGAGGTTTTTGTCGAAGAAACTGCCACCTTGACACCTTCTCTGAACATATCCCCCAACAATCTGCCATTTTAACCGCAACAGCCTCAAAAATAAGCGATTATTTCGGGCACACCCCTTGCGAACCCCTTAACCGCATGAAACGCATAAACCTTACAAAACGCTTCAGGAGGAATAGTTATGAGACTCGATAAATTTACCTTAAAATCGCAAGAGGCATTGCAAGCCGCGCAGGAAATTGCCGATCAGCATCAACATCAGGCAATTCATGATGTGCATCTGCTGCTGGCACTGATCGAACAGTCCGAAGGTGTTGTTGTACCGTTGTTGCAAAAGTTGGGTGCCCGTCCAGAACGTATTGTGGACGAAACGCAGCAGGTGCTACAGACAATTGCCAAAGTGCAAGGTGTTACGGGGCAGCATTATCTTTCTACGGCGCTCCAAAAAGTGTTGGATGACGCCTGGAAAGAAGCTCAACGGCTAAAAGATGAGTATATTAGTACGGAACATTTGCTCATGGCACTTGCCACTTCCAGTGAAAAAGCCGGTAAAATCCTGCGGGATAATGGGGTGAAAAAAGATGCCATCCTCAAAGTTTTAAAAGAGATTCGCGGTTCACAGCGGGTGACTGACCAAAATCCAGAAGATAAGTATAATGCGTTGAAGCGTTTCGGGGTCAATCTGGTGGATGCCGCCCGGCAAGGCAAAATTGACCCCGTGATCGGGCGCGATGAAGAAATCCGGCGAACGATTCAAGTGTTATCCCGTCGGAAAAAAAACAATCCGGTGCTAATCGGGGAACCGGGTGTCGGGAAGACCGCGATTGTGGAAGGTATCGCACAACGGATTGTGGAAGGCGACGTCCCGGAATCCCTTAAAAATAAGCAGTTGATCGCATTGGATATGGGAGCGCTCATCGCGGGAGCAAAATTTCGGGGAGAATTTGAAGACCGGTTGAAAGCGGTCTTGCGGGAAGTTACCGAAAGTAACGGTGAAATCATCCTGTTTATTGATGAGTTACACACGATGGTGGGTGCCGGTGCGGCAGAAGGCGCGGTTGATGCCGCCAATATGCTCAAGCCTGCGCTCGCCCGGGGGGAATTACGCTGTATTGGTGCCACAACCCTCGATGAATATCGCAAATACATCGAAAAAGATGCCGCGTTGGAACGGCGATTCCAACAAGTTTACGTTGACCAGCCCTCCGTTAGCGACACCATCAGTATTTTGCGCGGTCTCAAGGAAAAATACGAGGTACATCACGGGATTCGCATTCAGGATAACGCCCTCGTTGCCGCCGCCGTCCTCTCAAACCGCTATATCACGGATCGATTCTTGCCGGACAAAGCGATTGACCTGATCGATGAAGCCGCCTCCAAACTACGGATCGAGATCGATAGTATGCCCCATGAAATCGATGAGGTCGAACGGCGCATCCGCCAACTGGAAATCGAACGGCAAGCGCTTAAAAAAGAAAAAGATAAAGCCTCACGGGAACGGCTGGAGAACCTCGAACGCGATCTGGCAGAACTGAAAGAAAAATCAAGCCAGATGAAAGCGCAATGGCAGCACGAAAAAGAGATCATTTTAGCCATCCGGCAGGTCAAAGAAGAGATCGACCAGATCAAAATCCAGATGCAACAAGCCGAACGAAACGGCGACCTGAATCGTGCCGCCGAGTTAAAATACGGGCAACTCCCCGCCGCGGAACGGAAACTGGAAGAATTGAATCACAAACTAGCAAAAATTCAACTAGACCGCAGTTTTTTGAAAGAAGAGATCGATGAAGAAGATATTGGCGAAATTGTTTCCAAATGGACGGGAATTCCGGTCAGCAAATTGTTGGAGAGTGAAAAGCAAAAACTGGTGAGGATGGAAGACAATCTACGGCAGCGCGTGGTTGGGCAAGATGATGCGCTGGAAGCTGTCGCCGATGCGGTGCGACGAAATCGTGCCGGTCTGGGTGACCCCAACCGCCCCATTGGCTCGTTTATTTTCCTGGGTCCCACCGGTGTCGGTAAGACCGAAACCGCCCGTGCGCTTGCGGAATTCCTTTTTGATGACGAACGGGCAATGGTGCGAATCGATATGTCCGAATTTATGGAAAAACATAGTGTCTCCCGTCTGATCGGTGCGCCGCCGGGCTATGTTGGGTACGATCAAGGCGGATATTTGACAGAAGCGGTGCGCCGTCGTCCGTACAGCGTCATTTTGTTCGATGAAATTGAAAAAGCGCACCCGGATGTCTTCAATGTACTGCTGCAAATTCTGGATGACGGCCGCCTGACCGACGGGCAAGGTCGAACCGTGGATTTCAAAAATACGGTCATTATTATGACCAGTAACATTGGTAGCCAGTGGATATCTGACCTCGGCGAAAATGTGGAGCAGATCGAACACCGCGTGATGGAAGCTATGAAACAGCACTTCCGCCCGGAATTCCTCAACCGGATTGACGAAACCATCATCTTCCATCGTCTGAAAAAGGAACATCTGCGCCAGATTGTGGACATCCAACTGCAACACCTGCGGGATCGCCTCGCAGACCGGAAACTCAACTTGACGATTACCGATGCCGCCAAAGATTATCTCGGCGAAATGGGTTATGATCCCATTTACGGCGCACGCCCGCTCAAGCGACTGATCCAGAAAGAACTTGAAAATCCGCTGGCACTGCGCTTACTCGAAGGGCACTATCTGGAAGGTGATACCATCGTTGTGGATCGCGGTGGTGCCGGGTTGGAGTTTAAGAAATAACCCGGATCCCATTCACCGCTTTACGGTTACCAAGCCCGCTCTCGTAAGAGAGAGCGTTTAACTGAGTTTTAGCCTTTTTTCTACCCCACATTGAGCAGGTCATACGTTATAACCTGATAAAACTGAAGTTAATTTTTGACCTGCTCAATGTGAGGGCAACATCCGCCGGAGCGACAGTAGAAAGACGAATTCGACAGAGTCGCAGAGTAAGAGACTTCTCGTGCCAATTCCACTGCCTTGATTTGTTCGGTTTTGGCTTGGCCTTGAAACTTTTGTTTGCAATGATGCCCCCATTTTACCCCAATTACCAGCACTTTTCAAATTGAAAGATTCCATTGGGAAAAACGGCACGGTGTCTTTTTCTTTTGATTTGTTTTTTTGCTCCAATCCGGCGCACGATTGCGGACGGCGTTGGCGGTGTCGTTTCCGCCATAAACCGGGAGCAATGGAGCGACAAACCGCCAACACGTAAGGAACGGTTCGCCCGTTTTAAGCAATATAGACATTGTTAGCAGGCATTACGGAATTAGTGGATCAGCACCGAATGCGCATGTTATCCCGCGATCCAAGTCAGAAAAAGTAACTGACACCCTTTAAACAAGTGGCTCCTCAATATATTAGTATTGAGGAGCTTTTTTTATGGTAGGAGCCAATGCTGAGCGGTAGAATCTTTGCTTGCCATAATTTTATAAACTTGCGCTTCGTTAAACTCATTTTACACCGGCTTCGAGGCGTTATTAGCTACCCCTACATGCGGTTTTTCATTTCGTTGACCGATGAAACTTGTCCTTGCCCGTCTGATGTTCTATCTTCTATCCACCGCATTGCATTGTGCCCATTATTTGGATAGGAGCCTTAACATTTAGGTAAGGTTATTGGTGCGGGGATTGCGAATTTTTCCCCATCTTTATTTCAGGGACTTGACTAAAGTCAAGGCTAGATTTGTTGTTTGGGATTATTATGAATTAACCGATAAAAGAGTATTAATACTTAATAATGCGATTTGAAGAGGAATCGTTATGCCAATCAAAAGTTATCTTGCCTATCCATTAGAGGGCAAAAAGCAACAACTCGCGCAGGAGTTGGCAAATATAACTGGATGTGAAATCATACCATCAACGAACACCGAATTAATTGTTTTGGTGACAGAAACAGCAGACGAACAGGCAGAGACCGAGCTAGAAAATCGCTTGAAAAACCTCATGTCATTGCAATGTTTAACAATGGTTTCCGGTTTTGGCGATCATGCTTAATCTTAACGTTTAGGAGTAAACTAATGAATCGAAGAGAATTTTTAAAGCAGATGGCTGCCGTCACCGCCATGACAGCGGCGGCGACGATGTTTCCGGGCATTCTGTTTGCCGAAGACCAGAACAAAACACTACCAAACGATGATCTAACGTGGAAAAAAGCACCATGCCGGTTTTGTGGTGTGGGTTGTGGGTTGTTGATTGGTTTGTCGGGGGGTCGTGCGGTAGCGGTCAAAGGAGACCCAGCAAGTCCGGTCAACAAAGGGTTGTGTTGTGTCAAGGGCTATCACTCTGTGATGGCATTGTACGGCGCCGATCGATTAAAAACGGCGTATGTTCGCAAAAATGGGGAGCTTGTCCCCACGCCAATCAAGGAAGCACTTGATCTGGTTGCCCAAAAGATGCAAGAAACCATTAAAACACATGGTAAAGATTCGGTGGCAATGTATGGATCGGGGCAGTGGACCATTCCGGACGGTTATGTTGCTTCCAAATTGATGAAAGGGGCTATCGGGACAAATAATCTGGAAGCGAACGCCCGGTTGTGCATGGCAAGTGCGGTCACCGGTTTTATCAGTACATTCGGGATCGATGAACCGATGGGCTGTTATGAAGATATTGATCATGCCGATGTATTTGTGTTATGGGGCAATAACATGGCAGAAATGCATCCGGTGCTATTTTCACGAATACTGGATCAGCGCCTTAAACGCAAAGATGTAAAAATTATCGATTTGGCGACGCGAACGACACGCACCAGTATGGCGGCAGATAAATCGATTCTGTTTTTGCCCCAATCAGATTTAGCCCTTGCCAACGCAATCTGTTACGAAATTTTGCGGAATGGCTGGGAAAACAAATCATTTATCGAAAAACATTGTCATTTCAAGAGCGGTAAGACCAATATTGGGTATGGGGTAGAGGATAAATTCGCGTTTAAAGACGAGAATACCGATATAACCTTTGATCAATATAAAAAATTTCTGGAAGATTATACTCCTGAAAAAGTGGAGCAGATATCGGGGGTATCGGCAAAGGACATTCGGTATCTTGCCTCATTATATGGTGATCCCAACCGCAAAGTAACCAGTTTCTGGTGCATGGGTATGAACCAACATACACGCGGAACGTGGATCAACAACCTCGTTTACAACATCCATTTACTGGTGGGTAAGATTTCCACCCCGGGTAATAGCCCGTTCTCACTAACCGGACAGCCCAGCGCCTGCGGAACCGTGCGAGAAGTTGGCACTCTTACCCACAAACTCCCCCACGGTGTGGTAATGAACGAGGAGGCTCGGAAAAAAGCCGCGAAAATCTGGAAAGTGCCGGTAGAGAACATCCCTCCCAAACCCAGCCTACACACCGTTGAAATGTTTCGGGCATTGGATCGGGGCGAGGTAAAATTTATGTGGATTCAAGTCACCAACCCGATGGTAACCATTCCAAAACTGAATCGCTATCGAGAGGGTGCACAAAAAGCGGGTCGATTTATTGTTGTTTCGGATGTTTACCCCACACCCACAACCGATATTGCTGATGTAATTTTGCCTTCTGCTATGTGGATCGAGCGAGAAGGGATGTTTGGCAATTCCGAACGACGAACCCAACATTTTGAGAAAATGGTGGATCCCCCCGGCGAAGCCATGAGTGACACCTGGCAGATTATCGAAGTTGCCCGCCGGATGGGATTTCAGGAGCTTTTTCCGTGGGATGAAGCGACTCATATTGAAGAGATTTGGAAAGAGTACACCCAATTTCATGCGGGTGAAAAACACGGCATGGCACCTTATGAGGTTCTCAAAGAGCGTCCCGGTGTGATGTGGCCCTTCGTCAATGGAAAAGAGACCAAATGGCGTTTTAATGCAGAAACCGATCCGGCAGCAAAAGATGGTGATCCGTTCAAATTCTATGGCAAACCCGATGGTAAAGCCTGGATTCTGGCGCGTCCGTATGAACCCCCTGCGGAAGAACCCGACGATGAATATCCATTCTGGTTAAATACCGGTCGTGTATTGGAACATTGGCATACCGGCTCAATGACGCGGCGAATCCCCGTATTGCATAAAGCCATGCCGCATAGCTATGTTGAACTCAATCCCGAAGATGCGAAAGAATTAGGTATCCGTAATGGTGAAAACGTCCTCCTGACTTCCCGACGGGGCAAAATTACACTCCCCGCATCGATCAATGAACGGGGTGTTCCACCCAGAGGTCAAGTCTTTGTCCCATTTTTTGATGAAAACCTGTTAATTAACGAATTAACGCTTGACGCGTTTTGTCCCATCTCTAAACAACCGGATTATAAAAAATGCGCCGTGAAAGTTCAGAAAGCCCTCAAAAGCGAATCGTAAACACCAAATACCGGATCATTTTTATTGGGATTTGTGTGATTCTGATGACCTCAGCCATCTATATTATCGGTGAGAGTCTCCAGCAAGAACAGCAAGGTGCGGAACTGAAAGCACCTGCCACCGGCGATATACCGTCAATTCCCGTCGAAGCCGGAGTATTCCGCCGGTCGGAACAGGCGTTGACCTATGCCAATGCACCGGAAAATAACAAAAACCCACGTACGCTGGACACATTCTATGATTTGCGGGCGTATCCCGGAGCACCACCGGTAATCCCCCATGAATTGATTAATGAGCAAAGCTATGGGGGCAAAAGTTGCTTACCGTGCCATGAAAATGGCGGTTATGTCCCCCGATTTAACGCCTACGCACCAGTGACACCGCATCCCGAAATGATCAATTGCCGCCAATGCCATGTGGCCGTCAAAACAAAAGATACCTTTAAGGAATCAAATTGGGTGACCATAATACCCCCCCCTATCAATCAGGAAGCGATGACGGGAAGTCCTCCGCCCATTCCGCACGGGTTGCAGATGCGCGAAAATTGTCTTGCCTGCCATGCGGGACCGGCAGCGCCGACCGAAATTCGGACATCCCATCCTGAACGCATCAACTGCCGTCAATGTCATGCTTTAAATGATAAACCGACAACGGCTTGGACTCGAAACACTTCTTACTAAGAGATGATCTATGAAACACTTTACCCGATATTTTCTTATTGTGAGTGCTATTTTTGGTCTCTATGGGTTGGTGGGCTGTGGTAATCGGGATCATGCGGACTTTGCGGCGATAACAAAACATCGAAGTTTACCGGAACAGCTCGAACATATAACAGAACCGAACACCAACGGCGGTGTGACCATTGACGCACTAGTTGCTGAGATTACCACCGTAGATGCCATTGGACTTCCTCCCGATATCCAACCGTTTCAGGTTAAAGATCGACTGGTTGAATTGAGCAAATATCCGTGCCTAAATTGCCATTCCAAATCCATCGAACAATTAAAAATAGAGCAGGCAGATAGCCTTCGCAATGCCCACTGGGACGTGGAACTAAATCACGCCCCGGAACATGTGATGAAGTGTGGTACATGCCATAATGAGGAAAATTTCGATCAACTGAAAACCCTAAACGGTGAACCAGTATCGTTTAGCCACAGTTACTTGATTTGTGCTCAATGTCACTCCCAACAACATGAGGATTGGATGATCGGTGCACACGGTAAACGGCTTGGCGGATGGGCACCACCGCGGGTCGTCAATAATTGTACACACTGCCATAACCAACACCAACCGGCGTGGGGAAAACGGTGGCCCGCTCGTGTGACTCAAACCGTACACTAATGGAGAACAGGAAACAATGAATGCGAAAAACCCTTCTCATTCAATGGAAAGTTGTAATGAAAATTGCGCAAATACGGCTGATTTAAGCATCTCCACCTTGATCGAGGGTATGCTGGCGGAAAATATCCTCTCAACTCCTGAAAAAACAGAACGTGACTTAGAGGTGTTAATGGAGCGTAATCAAGAAGGAGATGGTTGGAACGAACCCACCGATCAAGTGATTCCCTCGGGCTACCAACAAATGGTACAGCAACCGGTGAACCGGCGAACTGCAGTAAAAATCGTTGCCGCCGGACTCCTTGCTGGTGCGGGGCTCTTCCAAACTGCATGTAGCCCCTTCGCCAGTGCCGAAGCCAGAGAAAAAGCCCAACTGAATTGGGAAGAGTACTTCAAAGGCAATTTTCGGTTAATGAGCGACGACGAAAAGGAAGCCACTGTTGCCCGGTTAGAACGCTTGTATGAACTGAACACCGGTAAACATCTTAATATTTCGGCGGCGAATGCGCTACCGGGAGTATTGTACGGTTATGCGTTCAATATTTCCAAGTGCCGCGGTTATATGGATTGTGTGCGTGCGTGTATCAACGAAAATAATCAAGATCGTAAATCGGGAATGCAGTACATCACAATTCATGAGCATAAAAAAGGACAGATCAATTTTGAGCATGCTGAAGATGATTTTTACCATGAAGTGCCTCAAGAGGGTCATTTTTACATCGGTACACAGTGCTTTCATTGCGAAAATCCACCTTGTGTGAATGTGTGTCCCGTCAAAGCCACATGGAAGGAACCTGACGGTATTGTGGTCGTGGATTACGATTGGTGCATCGGCTGCCGTTACTGCGAAGCCGCTTGTCCTTATGACGCACGTCGTTTTAATTGGGCGGATCCGGTCATTCCTGAAGAAGAAGTCAACCGAAACCAGCATTATTTAGGCAACCGTCTGCGCAAAAAAGGGGTGATGGAAAAATGTACCTTCTGCATCCAGCGAACCCGAACGGGTAAAAATCCAGCCTGTGTGGAAGCCTGCCCCACCGGCGCACGAATTTTTGGAAATCTACTCGACCCCAATAGTGAAATACGCCATGTTTTGCGGACCAAAAAAGTCTTTCGATTAAAAGAAGACTTAGGTACAGAGCCAAAATTCTGGTATTTTATGGATTAGCCAAAGGGGTTCATCAACGAATAAGCAGTCTTCAATGAGCGTGTCAAGCAATGGTAGGGTTCAAAGTTTACAGAACGTAACTAGATAGGAACGAAAACGTATGAAAGTGTTGATCGGCTTTATTAAAGATGCGGTAATCTCGGTGACATCCGGCAGTTTAAAATACCATATCTGGATGGCATTCCTCACCTTTTTGATGCTCTGCGGTGCCTATGCCTACTCAATTCAGATCAAAAACGGACTGATTGTTACCGGTATGAGCGACGGCGTAAGTTGGGGGCTTTACATTTCCAACTTTACCTTTTTGGTCGGTGTTGCCGCCGCCGCCGTGATGCTGGTGTTACCCACATACATCTTGAAAGATATCGATTTTTCCCGTGCCGTATTAATTGGTGAAGGGATGGCAGTTGCCGCGTTGGTCATGTGTTTAGCGTTTGTTACGGTTGATTTAGGGGGACCCGCCCGTATCTGGCACTTGATCCCCGGTATTGGCTTGTTCAATTTTCCCAACTCCATGCTCAGTTGGGATGTAATTGTTCTTAACGGCTACCTGTTTATCAATTTAACGATCCCCTTGTATATTTTGCTCTGGCATTATCAGGGGAAAGAACCGAAAAAAGCAGTTTACTTACCGGGCGTTTTTATCTCCGTCTTTTGGGCCGTGGCGATTCATATGGTGACGGCATTTTTATACGCTGGATTGGTTTCGCGCCCGTTTTGGAATTCATCCTTGTTAGGACCACGGTTTTTAGCATCCGCCTTCGCCGCGGGACCGGCGCTGATGATCCTTGTTTTGGGGGTGATTCGCCGTAACACGGATTATTGGGTAGAAGACATCACCTTAAATAAAATAGCGCTGGTGACAACCGTAGCCGCACAAATCAACATGGTGATGCTTATCTCCGAGCTATTTAAAGAGTTTTACTTCCCCACACACCATAGTCTGAGTGCAATCTATCTCTATTTTGGGTTGGACGGCTACGATGGATTGACTCGTTGGATTTGGCCCGCCGTGATTATGAACCTGATCGCCACGATCATGTTGACCCTGCACCCGTTACGAAAAAATCCGTTTTTCTTAAAGCTCGCGTGTTTGATCTTATTTGTTGCCATTTGGATTGAAAAAGGAATGGGTTTAATTATCCCCGGTTTTATCCCTGGACCATGGGGGAAAATCATTGAATACACCCCAACCTGGATCGAAATTGTGGTGACTGCTGGCGTTTGGGCACTGGGTTTATTTGTATTTACCCTACTTGTTAAGATTGCAATTCCCATAGAATTAGGACAATTGCGATTTCACCAGACGGCAACAAACCAACCCTAAAATGCAAAACCCAACCTGAACAAAATTTAAAGACTCTATAACGAATTGACTGACAAAACTATTTCTGAATTTATTTGATAGCTAGGTGAAAAATGTAAGTTCGATGTTATATTTTTTTAGCGCCACTGTTGTGGTTGCATTCAAAGTGAGGTTATATGATTGTTGTTTCATAAATAGAATATGATAATACCACATACCTGTATAAATTTACCCCTACACGTTTTGGTAGGTTGACAGATAGTAAAATCTGTTTTATTCTTCGCTCGTTCGATTGAACAAAATGATGACACGCGCGATCATCAGATATTTTTCTCACTAAATCGAAACTTTTATCAATATGGAGAATAACTTATGAAACACCATATTCTTACCCTTATATCCATATGTTTGGCTTTGGTTTTTGTTCATCGGCTTTTGCTAATGCGATCATTTCCGATCAACTTCAAGACGAACTGAATACCGCAGGAGAAACCGAGTTCATAGAAGCAATCATTTTTATGGTTGACCAAGTTGATACGAAAACACTAGACCGCCAACTGTATAAAGAACAAGCCTCACCCGCAGACCGAGCGTATACCGTTATTACCGCATTGCAGGATAAAGCGAATCAGACTCAGAATAGTTTGGCAGCATATCTGGACGCGAAAACATCAGCTGAAGTAAACCAATACAAAAGTTATTGGATTGTAAATGCGGTTTTTGTTGAAGCTATCCCATCCGTTTTAAGCGAGATCAGTCTTGATCCGACTGTTTATTATATGGATAGCAATGTACCTATTGAAATTGATGAACCGGATGCGAACTTGTATCTAGACCCTCCGGATTGTCCTGAAGAAGGTTCTGAAGATATAGAGTGTGGTATTCGAGTCATTAATGCTCCCGCACTTTGGGATTTAGGAATTACAGGCACTGGAGTTGTGGTTATGAATGTGGATACTGGTGTTGACGGTA
>RFFQ01000031.1 GCA_003697105.1 Gemmatimonadota bacterium
ATGAGTTTGTGAGTTTATGAGTTTGTGAGTTTATGAGTTTGTGAGTTTATGAGTTTGTTATTTAGTTGGCTTGATGTTGCTGCGCCAAATACTCGGGCCAGTACCGCACTTCTAATTCCCCGATTTCGAGTGGGGTATCGTTTTCAATTGCTTCATACAAACGATGGACTTTTTCAGGGTCATACCACCAATAGCTATATACCGAGCGATAGTCACCTCCATAGCGGCTCACCATGTATTCCGGGTAACCGAATTTGTTCCAAAACATCAGCCGCTGGTACGGGCGATGGGTTGCCCATGCGGAGACACGGGTATCGGCTACAATCCCGTCAAATTCCCGGATGAGTTCGATCCGTTTTTGCAAATCAAATTCCCGATCATAGGCTTCAATGATGCTATCCACCCGGGCATTTTTGAAGCCGTAAATATTGCTGGTGTTATCCCGGTCTGCCATTTCGGAATGGTACGAGCGGGGGTAGGGAAAGATGGAACTGCTCCACGATTCATAGGTGATCGTAAAATTTCGTTCCATTTTCATCTTCCAGATGGAATTGCCATCCATGAATTTGATTTGCAGGTCAATACCATATTCCCGCAACATCTGTTGGTACGGGGTAACCATGTAATCGATGGTCTTGGGGATGGCAATTTCTACACTAAGGGGGCGTCCTTCTTCATTGACCAGAATCCCATCAGCATTGCGTTTCTTAAAGCCGGCTTCCCGCAGGAGTTGCACGGCTTTTTCGGGATTGTATTCCACCTTTTCATTATTGGGATTGGCATATATCGACCCTTCAAACAACGAATTTTGAAACCCGTACTCGTTGTAATACATCTCCTCATTCATTTTACGACGATTGAACAGATAGGTAAATGCCCAGCGAATTCGCTTATCATTGAAGGGCCACACCCGCATGTTGAATGCGTAGCCGGATGTCCCGCTCGGTTTTTCGGAATACACTTTGCGCTTTTGAACCCATCCCTTTTTCACTGCCGGAAAATCGGTCTCTTCAACCCACCGCCGCGCTTGGGAGACCGTGATCACATCCTGTTCCATTTTCTTGAACTTCTCAAATTCCAGACTAACATTGTCTTTTACGACCAAAAATTTGATCCGGTCAAAATTGTACAAATATTTTTTGGTGGGGTTGTCTGCGTTCCAATAATCCAAGCGACGTGTCAACGTGTAGGATTGCTGGCTTTTGATGTCTTCTTCCAAAATGGTATAGGGACCGGTGCCCGGCAAAACTTTAAACTGATATTCTTCCAGATAGTCGGCGCCGGACAAATCGCCAATGTAATGCGCCGGATAGATCGTCATTAGCCCGAACCCCATAAAATTCCGCCAACCCAATTCCTTGGGGCGAACGCTTACGATGTATTTGGATTCTGCTACCGGTCGCTCATAACGCAAATAGTAGGTATTGGTGGAGGGCGCTAAAATAGTTTCGTCGGTGAGCAATTCCCAACTGGCGACCACATCCTCCGCCGTAACCGGCTGACCATCCGACCAGCGGGCATCCGGATTGATGCGAAACCAAAATTGCATCTTATCATCTGCTATTTTCCAATGGGTGGCTAAACTTGGGATATATTCTAAGGAAACCGGATGGAGATCAAGCAAACTCTCGTAAAGCAACCCCTGAAAGGTGCTATTTTCCACATAATTGGAATTTTGCCCTTCTGTACGCATGGTTGCCGGAAAACGGCTGGTAATTTCGGTCAATACGCCGCCCTTGACGGCACGGGGATCACCGAAAAATTTTAGCTCTTCCTCCGTAAAATCGTAGGTTACATAGCCCATACTGGCGGCGATAGCTTCAAAACCATAACCACCTTCTTCTGCGGGCGTTTCCTGATCTGGAGGCGCGATGTGTTCCGCGGTACGAATGGCAAATTTTTGAAGTTCTTTGGGAGTTCCTCCGACAATGCCTTTCGCCAGAGAACTCTGCGGTAAGTAACGGGCGGCAACTTCTTGAATCAGGGTTGCCAGTAGCGAAATAGCGAGGACGATCACGATTCGCCGGATCAAAATCACATGTCTTTTCATGCGCAACCGTTTTATGGGGGTTGGAAAAAAGGTCTCCCTAAAAAACAGGATTTCCATCCAAAAAGCAAGGATAATTTATGGGATAGTACATGCCCGCCTCTCATTCGCTTGTATTGAGAATCTGAAGTTCGATTTCCAGCACCCAAAAATCATTGGTGTGGGGCAACGATTCTAGCCGGACCCAATCTTTTTCGGTGGTGATGATTGCCTTGGCGTGTACTTGCTGGGCAACCGCACGAATCCGCACCACATCTGCCGTAGAATACGGATGGTGATCCGGAAAAATCAATGTCTGTCGTATCTCCCCACCGAGTTCCTGTAGCGTATGGTGAAATCCCTGCGGATTGCCGATACTGGACACGGCAACCACCGCCAATCCTTGCACGGCTTGTAGTGGGATGGTTTCCAAGGCAGATCGAAATCGTACCGGTCGATGCTTGGTGTGAAGGAGCGGTCGATCTACCTTGAGATGTATCTCAGCGGGGGCAGATACCCGGGTCAGGACGATTTGCGAAGCCCGATTCAGGGCGGAAAGAGGTTCACGCAGAATGCCACGGGGCAGTAGATGCCCATTACCAAACGGGCACATGGCATCCACTAGCACCACATCCTGATCGCGGGCAACTTGCCAATGCTGAAAAGCATCATCCAAGATAATCACGTCGGGGTTGAACTGTTCGATGGCAAATTGGCAGGCTTTAGCACGATGGCGGCAGGCAAGCACCGGAATCCCGGAGGTTTTGAGGGCGATTAAATAGGGTTCATCTCCGCATGTTTTCCACTCTTTCAATCGATTTTGCCCGTCGGAAACCACAATCACCGTATCGCTCTCGGCTTTGTAGCCCCGGCTAATTGTCACCACCGTTTTACCTTCTGCTTGATATTTTTGGGCGAGGTAGATTACGAACGGAGTTTTACCCGTCCC
Organism: Gemmatimonadota bacterium; assembly: GCA_003697105.1. Taxonomy (GTDB): domain Bacteria; phylum 4572-55; class 4572-55; order J002; family J002; genus J002. The sequence goes on from RFFQ01000031.1 coordinate 2,976, forward strand.
TCCCACTGTGATATTGCCTACACTGACAATCTCCACCGGAAATTGGCGGGATTTCAGGATACCGGTTTCATAACCGGTGCGCCGGATGCGTACCGCCGCGCCGTAAAGAATCGAACACCACCAGAGCAAGCCGCGTAGGGGTATTGCCCAGAACGGGAGGGGGTGGTCATATAAAATGGCAGTAATCAGGTGTCGCATCGCAATTCTATAATTTACAGTGCGTTGACCCAAGCGATCAGGTGTTCGATACCGGTTATCACCGGGGCGCACCACTGCCGGGTGAAATCGCCGGGGAGGGGGTCGTAGGGGGCGACTTGTTCGGCGGCAAGTAAGGCTTCATTGCCATCAAAGTTGACATAGGCTAAGCGAGCGGTCAATTCCTCCGGCGGGCGTCCAAATGCCGCACCGGGCAGAATGGCAACGCCGGTTTCTTGTAACAGCCGGTCGCACAGGTCGGTGCTGGTGGTGATGCCCTGTTCTGCCAGAGGTTCGGCGTAGTGGGAGAAATCGATGAAAAGGTAAAACGCACCGGTCGGGGGATGCAGTTTGATCTGGTTGGCAGTTAAGGTGTGGTAAATTTCGCGCCCTAAAATTGCTAGAATACGGCGGCAGTTGAACAGATACCGTTCGATCTCCATCCCACCTCGAAATGCACTCACGGCGGCACATTGAATCGGGGTACTAACGGAGGTATAGGTCTCACTGGCAATGACTGCCATTGCTTGACGGAGCGGTTTTAAGTCTGGCGGAAAAATGAAGGTGCCCAAGCGCCAGCCGCCGGCGCCGCACCACTTGGAAATCCCCGAACTGAGGATGGTCCCTTCCGGGTAGAAGCGCGCGATGGAGACATGCTCCCCTTTGTGGTGCAGTTGCCCGTAAATTTCATCCGAGAGAATGACCAGATTGTACTGCCGGGCAATCTCGGCGATTTGTTGCAACTCCGGCACACTGTATGTGTCTCCATCGGGGTTGCCGGGGTAGTTGAGTACCAATAAACTGGCGTTGTCGTGGTTCAGCTCTTGTTCGCAAATTTGTTGGAGGCGTGCCGGGGAGAGCCGCCATTTTTCCTCAAAATGGGTATGGCTGATCTGAATTTTTTTGCCAATGATATGGGCTTGTGGCATGTAGGAAACCCAACAGGGTGAAGGAACGATCAACGTGCCTTGAAACGCGAGTTGGAGCAAAAAAAGCAATTCCTTAGAGCCGGGACCGATCAAAATATTGTCGGGGTGGGCATGAATTCCTTCCTTGACCCGGCAGAATTCCGAGACCGCTTCCCGCAACTCTCGCAGACCTTCTACCGGCAGATAATCTTTTTCATGGGCATGGAGCTTCAAGGCTTCTACTACCGGTGTCGGGACGGGGAATGGAGATTGTCCCAATCCGAATTTCCAGACGGTTTTGCCGGCGTTGATCAACTCCCGGGACCGGTCGTTGATGGCGAGCGTTGCCGATTTTTGCAAATGCTTTATGTTCGGGTTAATTCGCTCTTGGATGAATTTCCGCATGGGACAAACCTCCTACCGGATTGGGGCTTATTTTACTAATTTGGAAATCTGCTTGAACGTATCAGTGCCGGAAACTCCCAACAATTCAAATAAAATGGACTCGTAGGTGGAAACGATTACGCCGGATCCCCGCATCCGGTCAATCGCGACCCGTTTATCATTTGGGTTTCGGGAGGAAACACAATCTTCAATCAAAATGGGTTGGTAACCGGCTTCGATCAAATCCAAGGCGGTTTGTAGCACACAAACATGGGTTTCAATACCGATCAAGAGGGTATTTTTCCGGTCGATGCGATGTAGTGCCTTCATGACGTTGGGTTCCCCGCAACAACTGAATGTCATTTTTTCGATGGGTTGTATTTCCCCGAGGGCATTTTGCACGGGTTCAATGGTACCACCCAATCCAGCCGTGTATTGTTGGGTGACGATCATCGGGATGTCTAAAATTTTCAGACCCTGAATCAACTTGGCACTGCGTTGGGCTAATTCTTCATGCTGGTGGATGTGTGGAAAAAGTCGCTGTTGAATATCAATGACAACTAATAGACAATCCTGTTGGTAAATACGCATGACAAGACCTCCTTATCTGAAAGGGTTATCCCTGATACCGTTCGAGTTGAATTTCGGTTAACTGGCGACCTTGTTCGATAACGTCTGCCGCCTTATGGAATTCGTGTAGCGCGCATATGTCACGCGGAACGTTAATGGTAATGTCAGGGGGATATGCCGCCAGTTTTAAGATAGAAATCGTATTTTGCATCGTGTCAATCGATTTACCGAAGATATCCAATAAATTTAGTTTTTTACTTTTGGGTTTGGTGGCGAGTTTCTCGGCGAGTCGCTTGAAAAAGGGATTCGTGGGGGTTTCCTCGTCGGCGGTGCGCGAGGGATTTCCGGGCACCAGTGGTGCGTTACTGTTGATGTTGACCGCCACAATTAGATCGTTGACATCGCTCATCATGGGGGCGATGGGCACCGGATTGAGTACTCCCCCATCTACCAATGTTCTTTGGTTGTGGATGGCAGGTTCAAACACGGCCGGAATGGAAATGGAGGCACGAATGGCATCGAAGAGAGACCCCGAATTGAGCCAGACCTCCCGCTCATGATCGACATCACTCGCGACGGCAGTATAGCGGATGGGTAATGTTTCAATGGGCGCATCTCCTACCAGATCGCGCAAAAAACTAATGATTTTATCGGCATCAAACAGCCCCTGCGCCCCAAAACTAAACTCCAGATACTTAAACACATGGTGTTCTTTTACACTGAGTACCCACTTCTTGAACACATCCAATTTGCCCCGCGCATACACCCCACCAACGAGTGCCCCAATGGATGAACCAGCAATGGATTTAATTTCGTAGCCATGTTCTTCAAGGACTTCAATCACGCCGATGTGTGCCATTCCACGTGCCGCGCCGCTCCCTAACGCCAATGATACGGTTTTTTTGTGTGCCATGTGTGATATGACTCCGATGGTTTTGAACTGCTTTATGGGCAATTTTGAAATTTATGTTAATTCATTTTGATGAACTCGGTGCCGCGGGCTGTTTAGGGGAGTAATCCCCATTTAATGACCGCTGGGTCAGTCCTTGGCGACCCGAAAACCGGTGTGGCTACTCCGAATATCCGGTGACCGTCCAAAGCGTGAGGAGGCACGTACCATATCCGGGGTGGAATACCATGACCCGCCGCGTAATACACGTAGATCGCCGCTCGGGGGACCTTGCGGGTTATGGGATTCGCTCTCGGTATAGTATGTCTCGCTGAACCAATCCTGACACCACTCCCAGACATTGCCGCTCATGTGATACAGTCCTAAGCTATTTGGCTTTAAGGTATTCACCGGTACCGATTTTTGTCGATTATTACCAAATTCGGAATACGACTGGCGATATTCAGGACTGGAATTAAAGTTAATTTGACCCGGTCGTGCTATATTTTCTCCATTACCAAAGCGCACTTTTTTGCCGCGTTCTCGGGCGGCGAATTCCCATTCTGCCTCTGTGGGCAACCGGTATCCGTAAAACTCGCAAAAGGTATGGGCGCCGTACCAGGTCACCATCACGACCGGATGCTGTTCATATCCTTTTTGCGCCATCCATTTATTCCCGACTTGAATCAGACCCGGCTCAAAGGGATAGATCATTTTTTTTCCGCGATAGGGACCCGAGAGAACGGTGTCGCTTCCGTATTCATTGAGGAAGGCGGCATATTGGGCATTGGTAACTTCATATTTGCCGATCTGAAAATCATCAACGGTGACGGTATGCACCTGTTCTACACCTTGCGTATCTCCCCACAGGTCACCCATTTGGTACGTTCCGCCGGGGATGGTCACAAATTCCACATCGCTAAAATGGGGATGTTTCAGCCATTGGTCACACTCTTCAATTCGCTGGGTCAGATATTGATTGCCGGGACTATAGGCTTCGGCGGCTTCAAAAAAGTCTTTTGCTTGTTCATAGTCTCCTTGTGCAAAAGCGGTTTCTGCTTTATTCAGGTAGGATTCAAACATTTGCAGTGGATTCGCAGGGTCTGGCTCTACCACCGGGGGGGTGGGGGTGGCAGGTTCATTTCCGGCACGTGTTTTTAACTTTTCTTCACATGCTTTGAGGCGTTGTGCGATGTATTGATTGTGAGGGCTGAACTGTTCGGCGGCTTGATAATGTCGTTTGGCACGTTCGTAATCCCCATTGGCAAAGGCTTGGTCCGCTTGGTTGAGGTAGGTCTCAAACATTTGCACCGGATTGGAAATGCCCCCCGTTTCTGTCTGCTCATTTGAGGGCGCTGGGGCTTCTGGTTTGGCTTCTACTTCTGGCGGAGGTTGTAACTTTGCCTCGCATTTGGCGATCAAATCCATTAGATAGCGGTTGTTAGGGCTAAATTCCAAAGCGGCTTCATAATTGAGCTTTGCATTGCGGAAATCACCGGCATCGAAGGCTTTATCACCGGCGATCAAAAATTGCTCGAAAGCTAATGCTGGTTTTAGCGGGTCATCCGCCTCAACGGGCTGATCCGGCACTGGCGGATCTTCGGGTGGGGAGGATTCAGGGCGGGGTTCGGCGTATGCTTCCAAATCATCCACCGTGATCACTTTGCGGCCAGGCTGGTTTTCGGTTCGATGTGCCCACTCCTCAGCATCGAAATTTTCAACCCCCAGACCAGCGATATCCTCGTTGGTAAATACACCCGGCTCTTTTGGTTTGGGAGGCGGCGTGGGTGACGGAGTTGGTGCAGGTTTCTCCGGTGCCGGGGGCGCTGGTTCTGTTTTAGTTGGTGAGGGTTGGCTATCCACAACCGGTGCCGGTGGCTCTGCTTGACCATTCACAAGGGCTGTATCGGGTGTATCGTTTGAGGATGGGGTTGCCATACCGGTATCCGGTACGGTTGCAAGAGGTAGATGAGAGGGTGACGGAGTGCTGGTAATCTGGGTAAAGGTCTGATTTTGAGCAACTGGTGGGCGATCTTTCCACGAGAAAAACCACCATACTAACCCAGCCATAATCCCCAACACTGCCGCTACTCCTGCCCATGTTTGCCATTGGCGCCATGTGGATACTGTAACCGGTGATGATGGTGGAATTTCCGCTTCCGATGATGGGGGCATGGTAGCCGGTACGGCATCGAGGGGCGAATCTTGGGAATGCGGTGGAATAACCCATTCTTCTTCAGGTTTATCCGCTTTCTCTATGCTAATGGTATCTTCCGCTGGGATGGCGTCGAACTCGGTGGGGTCATCACCGCTAGCACCCCATTCGATAGCGGTATCCGGCTCATCCGCGATTTCTTCCAGTGGGATGGTGTCGAACTCGGCGGCGTCATCACCGCTAGTACCCCATTCGAGAGCGGTATCCGGCTCATCCGCGATTTCTTCCAGTG
>RFFQ01000032.1 GCA_003697105.1 Gemmatimonadota bacterium
GAACGAGTTTTTTATGATAATGCGGTTACATCCGGTATTGAAGTAGAAGCGGGGCAAATCACAGAAGTCGATATCGATCTCTTCTCATTGGTGAATGTGCCCGATACTAAATCCCAAATCCTGATCCCTGAATCCTATTCCCTGAGTAATTATCCGAATCCGTTTAACCCGAAAACCACGATTCAGTATGAATTACCTCAAAAATCGTTAATATCACTAAAAATCTATGATGTCAGCGGAAGATTGGTGAAGATATTGATTGAAGGTGAAAAAAAAGCGGGTATCCATACCGTTTTGTGGGACGGTAAAAATGAGTACAATCAAGATATGACGTCAGGTATTTACTTTTGCCGCTTAGAGAGTACGATATTTTCTGGTGAAACAAAACAAATGGTGCTGTTGCGATGAAAACCGCTAACTTTATTTGCACGCAGACCCGTGCTACGCAACTCTCCTTGAACAAATGAGTTGCGAGTTTTAAGTTCAACGTTTCAAGTGTAGTCCAAGCGTCGTAACCGCACGGGTTGGTGAAATTGGCTGTTCAACGGAAGCAATTTGTGGCGCACCATTCTCTTCATCTCTGATGTTCGTACGACTGGTAAAACAACCGTGTTTGACATTTTTATCCTGTTGCCTTTATCGCACCTGAGACGTTATGCCAAGCCTATCGCATCCACACCGTTTTGATTTTCAAAAGAGTCTCCATTTGTTGATGATCCTGATTCCGGTGGGGGTTTTGGGTAACCTGATCTTCATGTTTTATACTACCGACCGTCAGATCATCCGTTCGGTGATTCAATTTTCACCGCTGTTTTTTCTCCTTGCCATCTTGATGACGATGGTGCCGTGGTTTACAAATGCCTTGCGGTTGTTGATTTGGACACGCTTTTTAGGTCACCGGATTCGCTACCGGGCACTGTTCAAGATCACCATTGCAACCGAACTGGGAGCTTCAGTGACACCTTCGGCGGTCGGCGGTGCGCCCTTTAAAATGGGGATGTTGATGCAACGGGGGGTTACAACCGGTTCCGCGGCGTCCCTGACCACACTGGGTAGTGTGGAAGATGGGCTGTTTTTTCTGGTGGCGGTGCCGTTGGCGTTGACGTTCTCCACGTCATGGGATTTACCCATCTTTCGGACACTCTGGGCGCAGATTCATCATCCATATTTAGCAGGCATGATTGTGCTGATCGGGTTCATTGCTCTGATCTCGCTGTTCTTTCGGGCAACCCGGCGTCAAATTCGCACTTGGTTGGTCAACAGTCCTTTATCCCAGCGCCTCATCCAACGAGTATTGAACTTCTGGGCGGATTTCAAACACGTTTACAAACTGATCGGGCAAACGGGCAAACTGTGGTTTTTACTGAGTATGTTGGTCACCGGTTTTCAGTGGACGTGCCGCTATTCCGTGATTTCGGCATTGGTGGCAAGTCTGGGTTTTCCGGTCGATGTTCTGCAATTTTTTGCGCTTCAATGGGTTGTTTTTTCACTAGGGACACTCATCCCCACGCCCGGCGCTACTGGCGGGATTGAAGCCGCCTTTTATCTGATTTACCGCGCCATTTTACCCAACCATATCATCAGTTTGGCAATGGCGGGGTGGCGCTTCCTTACCTTTTATTTCCTGTTGGTGATCGACATCGTGCTCTATTTTCTGCTTAGTTTACCGCATTTTGAGGATACCCACATTACGCTTGATAATTAAAGGGATTACGCTTATTTTTGGCAGTTCTGCCATCTCTCATTAAATTGTCATCACATTGCTATGGAGAGGTTCAGGGAATGAAATCACTACACCATCCTTCTGATCGAGAAGCGATTATGAATCGGCTGGGTCGGCTCTCACCAGATAGTCCACGGAAATGGGGCAGAATGACCGCTGCTGAAATGGTGTGCCATCTGGCGGATAGTTTTCGTGTGGCAATGGGGGAAATCCCCTGCCCAGATCGAAGTACGCTTGGGCGGCGGACACTTGTCAAATGGCTTGTTATTTATGCTCCGTTGCCCATCCCAAAAGGCAAAGTGGAGACCGCCCCGGAGATGAAAGCCACATCCCCCCACCAGTTTGACCGTGATTTGGCCACCCTAAAAGAAATCTTACAACGCTTTGCGGATAAATCACTTACCAGTGAGTGGCAAGCGCATCCGGCGTTCGGCAAGCTTTCCGGTAAGGAATGGAGTATCCTCGGCTATAAACACATGGATCACCATCTGCAACAATTTGGAGTTTGACATGCCACAACCGGTCTTTGTGTTTGATCTGGGGGGAGTGTTGATCGATTGGAACCCGCGCTATCTCTACCGTAAGCTCTTTGCGGATGAGGCGGAAATGGAGTATTTTTTAAACCATGTTTGTACCCCGGAATGGAATTTAGCCCAAGATGCCGGGCGTTCTTTTGCCGAGGGTACTCGTCTGTTAATCGCCCAATTTCCACACTACGAAGCTGAGATTCGGGCGTATGATGAACGCTGGGAAGAGATGATTCGGGGCGCGATTGACGGTTCGGTTGGCATCTTGCAGACGCTCCACAAAAAGGGATACGCACTTTACGCCTTGACCAATTGGTCAACGGAAAAATTCCCGGTGGCGCAGCGAAAATTCCCTTTTTTGGCACTGTTTCGGCAGATTATTGTCTCTGGCGAGGAAAAATGTATCAAGCCAGACCCCCAGCTCTACCGCTTGATGCTGGATCGGATTGGACACACTGCCAAAGAGTGCATTTTTATCGATGATAATCTGGAAAATGTGATTACCGCCCAACAATTGGGGTTTCAAGCGATTCACTTTCAATCCCCAGCGCAATTGCGTGAGGCACTGTGTGCCCTGAAGATCGAGCTTTAATCCGCGGAACGCTCCAAACCGTACACAAGAAAACCGCCATTATCGTTTTGGATAATGGCGGTTTTGTGTTGGTAAATTGGGCGTTACGGGTCGATTAACGCAACAGCACCATTCGCCGGGTTTGGCTAAAGTCACCCGCGTCCAGTCGGTAAAAGTAAACGCCGCTTTTTACCGTTTGTCCACTGGTATTGGTGCCATCCCATTGGATGGTGTAATGTCCGGCTTCCGTCCAGCCATCGTTTAAGACACGCACCATGCGACCGCCGGCGTCGTAAACCGCTAAGCGGCTATGACCTGCCACCGGCACGCTGTACCGGATTGCCGTCTTGGGATTGAACGGGTTTGGTACGTTCTGTTCCAACTGGTAGGTATTTGGAACCTGAACCGATGCCTGCCCCATAGGCGCATTTGTCGGTAGAAAGCCGTTGGTGGTGAATTTGATGGCACGTTCGTTTTCCAACGGTGCGGCAGCCGGGTGATAATGGTGATAAAACAGGTATTGCAAATTATTCCACTGTTCCACATTCCCACGTTGGTGGTCAATCAATCCAATGGAGCAGACCTCATCCAAGGGGACATCTGCCGCTTCAACGGTGTGGTACTGACAAACAATTTCGCCGTCACCGGTTTCCGTCTGATAATGTACCGGATCGTACAAAATCACTTGGAAAGTGACCAGATCGCCTAAATCGGAGGCGGAACAACCTTGTTGTACTTCGATCCGGCTCCATTCCACAATGACCCGGTGATTTTCGGCGTCATGGTAGTAAAAGGCATCCCCATGCCCAATATTTTCCGGGCAACCTACGAAACTGGCGTCCGGGTGTAGGTCATCCCAATAGACCGCAATCGCGGCTTCCGGCGCTAACGGGCTTGCCATATAGGTATTGTACTGATAGGTCAGCTCGTGGTTCCACCAGTCGTAAGGGGGATCGGCGTCGGAGTCCGTAAAAGCGACCCAACCATTGGGGCTTACATTCAACCGATCATAGCGATGACCATAAAATTGAAATTCAAACGGTAATTCTATATATCCGATGGTAAATTCGTCATTTAGATTCAGGGCAGTACCGTCTCCACCGTATGCCGGATCGATTTCGATCCAGTCATAGGTGGGCACATTATGCGCATATTCTGCCGGTACTTGATCCGTGTTATCGTAAGCAAAATAGGGATATGTGCCGTATTCGGGAACAATCGGCGCGGTGGCATTCATCTCACCAGCCTGAATAATATAATCATACTGCTGTTCCGTACCGGACTCATCCGTAAAATGCAGAGTCAGGCGTACCGGTGTGCCGGCAAATATTTCTGCCGGTGCCGAGAGGGTGAAGGGATTACCGCTATTATCTGCCGAACCTCCCGCCGGAATCGTACCAAATGAGCCGTTATCATCCATGATGGTGACCACGTTCTGATTGGTGGTGATTGTCGCTTGGACATTCATGGCATCCACCACCCCGATATTGCGGATGGTCAGGGTTAGGTTGGCGGATTCACCGGGGTCAAGGTAGCCATTTCCATCAAATGTGGCGGTTTCAACCATCAACAGGGAGCTTTCCACATCCAGCCACGCCTGTCCTTCAAAGGTGTGATTTCCGGCATCGGTAAGGGTCACATCAAACAGAATCCGTTGATTATGCACCGCTTCTGGGTGTACCCAAATTTCAAATTCGGCGGTGGTACTCTGTCCGGTGTTCAGGTCACCCAGATTGGCGGTATCCGTGTTGATCGTCACGTGCGGGTCGCTGGAACTAAGGGCAGCCGTTAAGCCGCTGAGGTTGTTTTCGCCGGTATTACGCACTTCAAGCGTGTAATTCAGAGTTTGGTTGGGGTTGGCGACCGCTGGGGACATATCCGTCACACTGGCTTGGTATGGCGCTTGGACGAGGTTCAACGTACCCAGATACGGGGCATGATCGGCTTTGGTGACGGTGACATTGACCTCTCCAGCACTCACGCCCGCCGGCAGATGGAGGGTCACATAGCCGCTCGTACCGGTCATACCGGTGGCATGAATCTGCATCTCATCGCCATCGTACCGGGTGAGTGCCACCCAAGCACCTTCCACCGCGCCACTATTATCCGTGACTTGAACTTCTACAGCATTCTGCCCTAATGGAACTTCTGCCGGATGATCCACGGTGATGTCGATCGGGGTAGTCGTCCAGATGGATGTTGCCGGGTCGGAGAGCAACACGAAGTTGTGGAAGTTAAACGAAACACATTTTTCCCAGCAATCCCGATTTGCTCCACAATCGGCTTCGCAGGTGATGCTGGATTGCCCGGGGAAGGAGAGATACTCCACAATTTTACCCCAATTGGTGACTTCTCCCATGGTGCGCATCCCCCGATGGAACAAGCCTTCAAAAATGCCGCCGGTGATCGGGTTGTTGGTTTTGGTGTGGGTGTTGATGTAGGTAGAGCCGAAAAAGCCCACCGCACCTTGAGGATTGTTGATACTGCCGGCGCGCAACCACGCTTCGGCAAAACAGGGTTCGTTGCCAAACGCATAATTGGCGGTCGCACAAACCACACTGAACACTACGGGCCACTTGCCGTAGTTTTCCAGTTGAAGTACATCCGTATTGCGGTAAATGGGGTTATTCCAGCGTTCGTTGTTTGCCCAGCCGCGATAATTGATAATACTCACGCCATTTTCCACCGCATTGGTAATGGCGATGTCCTTGCCAATTGAACCGGGATTTGCCGCCCAATCGTACACCGTATCGACCTGTGTATAGCCATATTCCAGCATTTCCTGACGTGCCCAGTTACAGGTTTCAATGGTGGAGACCACAAATTGCGGAAAACCGCCACCCACTTGCAACCCCCGCCGGAACCAGCCATCATCTTCGACTAAAAACGGATTGCTTTCGTAATTGACGATCTTATACGCCATTTTATAGGCATCAAGCGCATTACGTACAGAAATTCGTCCCACAAAAATATCAGCAAAATAATCATCCCCATCAACCAAGGAATAGAGATGATCCGAGGCGATCTGAGCGTTGCTGTTATAGAAGTTGGTGGGTATCCCCCCTTCAAAATTCTCGTTTTCATCGGCGTAGAGCAGGACATACTCCGGTGGATATTCCCACTCGTTGTAAGCGTCTTGGATAAAATCACGATATTCGGGCATAATCTCGCCGATATCTTCCACGTAGTGAACTTCCACCCGGTAACCCTGACGCCGCCGCCAATCGATTAAATCCTGAGTGTACTGCCGGTATGCTTGGGGCATAATGATCAGGTAACTGCCGTCTTCCACACTGTACGCATCTCGCAGGTGATCAAAATTGGCGATGGTGGCTTCGTAGAGATGTTCAAAGGCACGGGAGATGGTTTGGCGGGTACGAATTTTGGGATTGATGGACATCCCCGCAGGATACGTTAACTCAATTTCCACATTGTGGTAGATGCGCAATTCTTGGGTAGAGGGGTTGTATTGCACCGGACTGATGGTGAGCGGCACGACCCGGAAATCGCGCAGAATCACCGGTTGGGCGATATTTGCTACTTCCGCCGGATATGCTACGCCGGAACGGTAAAATGGGCGATTCCAGACAAATTCCGGTTCACCCCCTTCGACCGCGTCACCTTCCGGTTGGGCGGGATAGACATTTATATTGGGCAATACCGTATAGTCCCCCGGCGTGACCCGCAGTTCGACATCACCTTGGTCTGGTATGGCGATGAGAGTGGTCACCTGCGGTAGTTCCGGGTCACCTATCTCCGTTGTGAAGCCGGTTTCCGGCATACTGATTTTATGGAATGTACCTTCCCGGCGGGTGATTGTCTCGACAGAAATACCGGGGACGGCAAGTTCCACCCGAGTGTGGGATGGATCCGAGAACGGTACATCCAGCAAGGGTGCCTCCTCATAACTACGTAAATTCCCGACAGAAATCCATTCTGCCGAGACGGGGCTAAGGGCGAATAACCCGAGCAGCACCGCAAATATAAAACGATGGGTCATCATATAACCTCCTGAAAATGAAAAATTAAGGGGATTGAATCAAGTTGTGCTGGAAATCGCACGTTTGGGGTGGGGTTTGGGGAAGCGTTTTTGGGTTTTAGGATTGAGGGATTAGGATTTAGGGATTAGGGATCAGGAATTAGGGAATTTCTAAATCCTAACCCCTGATCCCTAATCCCTAAACCCTACTTCAAAATGTCTTTTTGCAATTCGATCAATTGCTCAATGCCGGTTTTGGCAAAGGCGAGCATCTGGTGCAATTCGTCAAAGGTAAAGGGATTTTTTTCGGCGGTGCCCTGTAATTCGACCAGTCGCCCGCTTTCCGTCATGACGACGTTCATATCCACATCGGCGATGGAGTCTTCCGAGTAGTTGAGGTCCAGGACGGGCGTATGGTCAATCACGCCCACACTGATTGCTGCCAGATACTCTTGAATGGGGTCTTTTTTGAGAGAACTATCTTTTTTTTGTAGATGGCGGACGGCATCGACCATCGCCACAAAAGCTCCGGTAATAGCGGCGGTGCGGGTTCCGCCGTCGGCTTGAATCACATCGCAATCCACGGTAATGGTGTAATCTTTAATCAGCCGCAAATCGATTACGGAGCGCAGTGCCCGTCCAATCAAGCGTTGGATTTCAATGGCGCGGTTGTTGTAAAAGTTGCCTCGTTCTCGCCGGACACGCTTTTCCGTGGAGCGGGGTAACATCCCGTATTCGGCCGTCAGCCAGCCTTGATTTTGTCCGTATAAAAATTTGGGCACGCCGCGATCCACACTGGCGGTGCAAAGCACGTGAGTACGTCCAAACTCCACCAATACAGAGCCTTCTGCGTGCATGGTGTAATTGCGGGTGATGGCAATATCACGTAATTCATCAAAATCACGGTTGTCAATGCGTCGAACCAACATAACTTCTAAGCTTTCTGGGTTAAATTCAAAAAAGGCACTACGAGCAATCGTGTGGGCTAAAATAGGACAGAAACGGGGGGTTGTCAACCGAAATCCATGACACATTTGAGGTTGTGAAACCCGCCGGAATGATCTATTATGAAAATATCCACGTGAAACGGCTACCTTATACCTTAATAGCGAAGGAGTGCCTTTTATGCTTACCCGTTTTTTATTTGTTGTGATGTTGGCCGGCTTAACCGTGCCCCAAATGACCGCTGCGCAATGTTCCCATGCCCGCTATCCCCAGAAAAACGTTACCATGACGCCGCGTACGGGGGATTACGACATCCTTCATTACCAACTAGCGCTGGAAGTCGATCCCGAAACGGAAAGCCTTACCGGGCAGATGACCCTCACCGCGATCAGCACGGTTGCCAACCTAAGCCAGATCGATCTGGATTTGCACCCCGCCATGACCGTCGATCACGTGATTGACGCGGCAAACCAATCCCCACTGGAATTTACCCACCAAGATGACCAACTTTTGATTGTTTTACCCGCACCGTTGGGCGAAGGCGATTCGATTCAGATAGCGATCCACTACAGCGGCTCGCCAGAAGAGGGCTGGCACTGGGGGAACATCATTTATTCCCTCAATTTTCACGAATCGGCGCAGGGCTGGATGCCCTGCAACGACCGCCCCGATGACAAAGCGACGTTTCATCTGGAATGCACCGTCCCAGCAGGACTGACCACCGCCGCTAATGGCAAACTGATAGAGGTGATCGACAACGGTGACGGCACAGAGACCCATTTTTGGCAAGAAAATTACCCGATTGCCACCTATCTGATCGTCATTCACATCGGGGAGTACGCCGTCTTGACAGACACGTATCCGACTGAAACCGACACGATGGACGTGTTTTACTATGTTCGCCCGTCGGAAGTGGGTCCGGCGGAGGAAAGTTTCAGCTCGTTTATCGATATGATGACGATCTACGCCAATCGATTTGGGGAATATCCCTTTTTAACCGAGAAAATGGCGGTCGCTACGGCGCCGATCATCTTCGCCGGCATGGAGCACCAAACCTGCTATACGCTCAATCCGGCGTTCTTGAGTGACCAGAGCGTGATCTGCCACGAACTATCGCATCAGTGGTGGGGGGATGCGGTCACGCCGCTGGAATGGGCAGATATTTGGCTCAATGAGGGCTTTGCCACCTACAGCGAGGCTATCTATTTTGATGACGCCGATATTACCCCTCTACCGGACTACATGAACACCCTCACCGCCGCCTTTAACGACGAGTATCCCATCTACAATCACCCGGATTTTTTCCCCACCTACGTTTACGACAAAGGGGCTTGGGTGCAACACATGTTGCGCGGCGTGATGGGAGACGAGGCGTTTTTTGCCGCCCAACAGGATTATTTTCAGACCTATCGGGATGGTAACGCTAGCACCGAACGGTATCGTGAGATTTGTGAAGCGCATTATGAGGATGACCTGTCGTGGTTTTTCGATCAGTGGGTTTATGGGGCGGGTCACCCAGAGTATAAAATCGAGTGGACCCAAATACCCACGGCGTATTATGAATTTCGTACCGAAGTACGCGTCCATCAAACCCAACCCGATTCAACTGTTTTTCAGATGCCGCTTCCGTTTCGGATGATCGCTCGACCGTATCCAGAGGAAGATTTTTATGATATAACTCGTTTCAATGACCAACGTGACCAAGTATTTTTGCTGGATACGGACTGCTGTGAAGATTCGCTCATTTTTGATCCCGAAAATTGGCTATTAAAGCGAAATGTGGAGATCGAATACAAGCCTAAATTTACTATTGAGCATATCATTATTGATGATAGTGAGGGGGGTGATGGCGATGGCGCACCTGAAGCTGGTGAGACATTCATCCTGCATATTCAGCTCAAAAATAATTTTCGAGACGATGATCGGGTAATAGGGCGTATTGAGTCGGAAGATGATGCTTTTGAGTTTGAATCTGGATACTATGCCCAATTAGATTGGGGTGAAATTCTGACCGATAGTTTGGCGTGGGTGAATACTACGATATCAATCATGGCGGATACCGAACCCCATTTGGGTATTATTGATCTTGACATTGGAGACCGGCGATCTACTCTGGATATTTCGCTATTTTTAGGAGCGGCAGATATTCTCCTCGTGGATGATGACGGCGGGGCGGATTTTGAACGTTATTTTCTGTCGGAACTGGACAGCCTCCATCAATTTGTGGAACATTGGGACACTCACTTGCGCGGCGCACCGAATGCCAATCGATTGGCGGATTACGAGACGGTGATCTGGTTTACGGGGAATCAAAACACAGAGACGCTGACGGCAGCCGATCAAGCGGCGCTGATCGACTTTTTGGAAGGCGGCGGTAAACTCTTTCTAACCGGTGAAGACATCGATGAGGATTTGATGGTCAACGGCAACGGGGAAACGTTTTTTACGGATTACCTCCGCGCGGAACTCATCACGGATGATCGGCAGATTCCGCCCTATATGCCCGGTGTGGCGGGTGATCCCATCGGTAACGGTTTAACTTTGCGCATCCGGGGTGATGGCGGGGCAGATAATCAGGACTCACCGGGGGAAATTGCTCCGTTAGATGAGAACACTTTCGGTTCATTTGCCTACCCCGCCGGAGATTTTAGCGCGTTGCATTACGCGGATGGCGCTCGTCGGGTGGTCTATTTTGCTTTCGGTTTGGAGGCGATCACGCAGACCAATCAGAATTTTGCCAGCCGCAAAATGGTGTTGCAACGGGTGCTGGAATACCTCTCCGGCACGAGCACAGTCTTACCGGAACAGACCACGATCACCGTTCCACAGCGGGTGCAGTTATACCAGAATGTGCCCAATCCCTTCAACCCGCAGACGGTAATCCGGTTTGATCTGGCTCAACCCGCGCCTGTGAAATTGATCATTTACGATGTGCGAGGTCAGGTGGTGCGCACCTTGGTGGATCGGCCGTTTGAGGCGGGTTCCTATTCCGTGCTGTGGGATGCCACGACTAATAGCGGTGTGGAGGTCTCCAGTGGAATCTATCTTTATCGCTTGGAAACGCCGACAGCGACTCTCATCCACCGGATGACCTTGTTACGCTGATGGTGAGTTTTGACCGGATGTTCGGAGGGAGGGTGTTTACGAATACCAAAAACCGCCGCTCGTGTTGAAAGCAGCGGTTTTTTATCTTCATGATAGGGCAAGCGGATTACCGGTTGGCATTATATTGTTCCAAGCCGATTTTCAGGATGGACATGGCGTTGGCTAAGTCTTTGGTATTTAGGACATACGCGATCCGCACCTCGTCTTGTCCGACGCCCGGTGTGGCATAGAATCCGGCGGCGGGAGCGATCATCACGGTTTCGTTGTTCACATGGACGTGTTCGAGCAGATAGATGGCGAAATCTTCGGCATTTTCCACCGGCAGTTTGGCAATCACATAAAACGCGCCGCGGGGTTTCTCGCAAATCACGCCGGGGATGTCTCGGAGCGCTTCATAAACTAGATTTCGTCGTGTTTGATATTCCTGTAACACCTCTTCAAAATAGCTATTGGGCGTGTCCAAAGCGGCTTTGGCGGCAATTTGTTCAATTGTGGGCGGGCAGAGGCGGGCTTGTCCCATTTTTAGGATATTCTGGATCAACTGTTGGTTTTTGCTGATGATACAGCCTATTCGTGCGCCGCAGGCACTGTAGCGTTTGGAGACGCTATCAACCATAATCGCCCGGTCGCCAATTTCCGGGTATTCCAAAACGGAGGTATGTTTGTACCCGTCATAGACGAACTCCCGGTAAACCTCATCCGCCACCAAAAACAGATTGTACTGCTTTGCTAAATCCACCAGCATTTCCACTTCCTTTCGGGTGTAGACCGCTCCGGTCGGGTTACCCGGATTGCAAACCATAATCGCGCGGGTTCGGTTGGTGATCTTGCTTTCGATCACCTCACGGGGTGGCAAGGCGAATGCTTCCTCTGCCTTCGTGGTGAGGGGCACAATGCGGATCGACCCCATATCGGCAAACCCGTTGTAGTTGGTGTAAAATGGCTCTGGGATGATGATTTCATCCCCGGGGTCGGCAATTGCCATCATGGTAAAGATGATCGCCTCACTGCCGGCGGTTGTCACCAAAATATCTTCCGGTTGGATATGGATGTTATGCCGGGCATAATAGTCCGGTAACGCTTCGCGATACTCCGCTAACCCTTCGGAGGGTCCGTAAGCGATCACGCTCATATCCAAGTTTTTTAAGGCGTTTAGCATCCCCTCCGGCGTTTTAATATCAGGTTGTCCAATATTAAGATGATAGACGTGCCTCCCTTGTGCTTTGGCGGCGTTCGCATAAGGCATCAATTTGCGGATGGGTGAGGCGGGCATGTTGAGAACTCGTTCAGAAAGACGCATTTGCATCGGTAAAACCTCCTGGCAAAAGGGTTATTATGATAGCGGCTGGTAGATGATGATATATCATTCGGTATACAAAATCAAATAAAAAACGCGTGTCACAGGTGCCAACACCGCACATTCCTTTCCGGCGGGCGGCATAAATGATCAAAATACTTTGAATACCACTCAGAATGTGCTATACTTATATGGCGTATCTTGACACATTTACGTTTGTTGCAAAATGAGGAGAATCAAATGGCTCAATTATCTATTGTTTCCAATCGGAGTGTTTGGGGGTGGGGTTTTCTGGTTCTGATCGTCCTAATGGGGAGTTGTCCGGTATGGGCAGTGACGTTTTCGGGAACCCCACTTGACCCTGCACCAGCAACCGGAAAAAATAGCCGGACTGTTTTAGTGGGTGATTTGGATAATGACGGTGACCCCGACATCGTGACCATTAACGGTTATCGCGGGGTCGATGTGGGATCACCGTATCCGCTGGAAGCTCCCCAGATATTTATCAATGACCCGGTGGGTACCTTCACCGATAATACCACCGGTTTCCCCAGTAATATCAATGGTTTGGATGGGACGTTGGTGGATGTGAATAATGACGGTTATTTGGATTTAGTCGTGACCACCGATGCCCGCAATTCATCCGCCGATAAAAAAAGCTATGTGTTTGTGAATAGCGGGAATGGTATTAATTATACCGCAATGGAACTACCCTCCTCTGATGGTAAACACTCGTGGGGAGTTGCCGCCGGTGATTGGGACCGAGATGGGGATGTTGATATTTTTGTCGCCAACGGTGGTTCTTTGACATCGAGTACAACGGAAACCTGCCAGTTTTTCGCCAATAATTTTGCCGGTTCAGGCTCGCTTTCTTTTGCCCCACCGGTTACATTCCCCAGCACCAGTAGCCATTATACCGATATTCTCGTTGCCGATTTGAACCGGGATGGTTGGTTGGATGTGGTGCTCTCGCGTACCAATTCGGCGTGGGATGAATCCACCGTTCATATTTTCCTCAATGGCTATGACGAAACCGGTTTTACCGGAAATTACGGCGACCCACCGACGACGCCGGTCTATTCCTTTATCCCAGATGACGGGCACGGCAATACCTACCGTTTTGTGCTGGATATTGCCGTCGCGGATGTCAACGCAGATGGGTATCCGGATTTACTGTTTGCCATCGACCGGTATGTACCCTCAAGCGGTACCACACGGTTTCCGGTGTGGCTCAACCAAACAACAGACGCCGTTGAACCGGGGAAATTTGTGCAGGATGCCACTTTTTCCACCTTGGATGCTACGGGAGCGACCCAGCTTATTTATAGTACACGGTCGCTCACGGTAGGCGACTTTGATAATGATGGCGATACCGATCTGGTCGCCGGTGGTGGACTCTCCGGGGCGAATCCGCCGGCAAATCAGAATGCCGACCGGCTCTACCTCAATTCCGGCAGCCAATTTAGCTTTGATACGATTGTCGGCAGTACCCTCGATCAGCACAGTTATAACCATACACATGGCATCACCACTGCCGATTTGAACCAAGACGGTGATCTCGATCTGGTCACTGGAAATCCGTTTGTCAATACCCCCTCTGAGTATCGCCGCAATTACATGTTTGATCAAACGAATCCGCCGGTGACAAACACCGCACCCCAGCCCCCCACCGTTTTTGAGTCCGTGGGGGATACCCTCTTTTGGGGGGGCGCAACGGATACCGAAACCGATAGTGTACTGCTGACCTATAATCTGGAAATTCGCCGCGTGGATTCGCCGGGCGATTCGGTCATTTATGTCTCTGGGGTGAATCCGGTGGGCGCCGGAAATCAGGGACAAATCAACTTTTATTATGCGCCGTATCTCCGGAGTGGGGATACCTATTATTGGCGCGTGCAGACGGTCGATACCGGCTTCAAAACGTCGGTGTGGAGCGGTTGGCAAATTCACTCCATCAACTGCCCGGATTTAAGCATTCCTGATCCGCTCAACATCGTCGAAGATGACCGCCTGATCCTAGACCTTTACCAATATGTAACCGACCCGGATTCAATTAGCAGTTGGTCTGCCGACATTGTCAGTGGCGACCCCGCCTTGATCGATATTTTTATCAATTCCAGCGGGATTGCGATCCTGACACCGAACGCAAATGTGGGCGGCGAAACATGGAATGTCCGGTTTAATGGCAATCATGTGAATCCCTCGGTGGGTACTTGCTCGCAATTGGTGACGGTCAATGTCAGTGAAGTCAATGACCCGCCAGAGTTTACCACCCCGTTACCGGATGTCAATTTCCGCACGGGGGAAACTGCCTCGTTTGATCTGGATGCCTACATCTTCGATGTGGAAACGGACACCAGCAACATCAACTGGACGGTGAACCAACTGTGCAGTGATCCGGATTTTCAAGTTGATTTCAATAGCAGTACGCATGTGGTCACGTTTTCAACCCTCAATAATTGGTCTGGTAGCTGTCAAGTGCAGTTTACTGCCGCTGATGATAGCAGTGCGCAGGTGACCCAGACCATCGATGTCACCGCCTACCGCCTCACCCTGCCAGCCGTGGTGGATATTCCAGAAGATAGTAATACGACGCTTGACCTAGCGGCGGCGCTCTCTCCCAGTGGTGCCGCCTATGATTGGACATATCAGGTGTTGAGCGGCAATACCAGCTTGATTACAATCACCATCAACGGCTCGGATGTAGCAACCTTGACCCCCGGTCCGGAGGTTGGCGGTATTTCGTGGCAAGTGGAATTTACCGCCACGGGCACCAATGTGCCCACCTTTACCCACACCCTCACCGTCAATGCCTTGGAAGTCAATGATTGCCCCGAATTTACCCAAACCATTGCGGATGTCAATTTTTATCGGGGTGATACCTACGAAATCGACTTGGATTCACTTGTCACGGATGTGGATCATGCTAAAAATGAGATCAATTGGACGGCTTATACCCCATGCGACTCGTTGCAGATTGACATCGACAACCTGACCCATATCGCAACATTTTCGGTTTTGGGGGGATGGTCTGGTGTGTGTGATACGGTGCGATTCATAGCTACCGATGATAGCAATTGTGCCGTTAATAGCAACATTTTTACGGTGACGGTGACCGACACCGTCAACTATCCGCCGGTGATAACGCCCATTTCTGATGTTGACCTTTTGGAAGATGAGGATGATTGCGTCTCGCTTCACGCCTCCGACCCAAATGATGACCCCTTAACGTGGTCATATCAAGTGCTTAGCGGGGAGGCGGACTCCGTGAATATCAGCATCGTGACCGACCCCACACCGGTTATTTGCTTTGACCCCCACCCCAATTGGTTTGGAACGTTGGAACTGGAAGTGACCGTTTGTGACTCCTTCCTCTGCGATTCAGACCCATTCACCCTGACCGTGTTGCCCTTAAATGACCCGCCGGTGGTGCAGGGCATCCCAGATATTACTATCCCAGAAGATTCCACCAGCCAAACCCTGAACTTGGATGATTATGTGCTGGATGTGGATTCTCCGCTGCCAAACATTGCGTGGACGTATGAAGTCGTGCCGCCTAGCGATGGTAGCCAGATTGCGGTGTCGATAGACCCCGTAACGCATGTTGTTACGTTTGCGCCAGACCCCGATTGGTGTGATACCGATCCGATTTCCTACCGTTTTACCGCTACCGATGACTCGCTCGATTCGGGTTCGGACGTGATAAATTTTACGGTGACCTGTGTCAATGATGCACCGGTCATTGACCCGCCGGTGCCTGACGCTATTTTTAACGAAGACACCGATTTTGAGTATGTGGATTTGGATAATTATGTCCATGATGTGGACCACGTGAA
>RFFQ01000033.1 GCA_003697105.1 Gemmatimonadota bacterium
CCTCATAATATGCCTTGAGGATGGAGTCGTTGATTTCCGTATGAAAAACCGACATAACCGGTCACCCTTAAATCTATAAAAAATCTTTGCTCTACATATGCAGACCCACGCTATCAAATTTATTAGTGGGGTGTCAACCCAATTTCCCTTCAATCTGAAAGAAGTCCACCATTATGAATCAGATAAATGTAGAAGCCTTATTATAGTAGTAACTATTAGTACTGTCAACGGTAAAGAAGGGTCTGAAAAAGGACGATTTTCGCAACCTCAACCTTGACGGATAATCCTATCCACGCTATATTGTCCCTGTCCGTCAGGGGGGTTCTCTGAATCATGCGCGGCGTTAAAACGTGATAGACATGAGTGCGATATTTGAAAAAGCGTATGAGATTTATACGGAATGCGTTCTGATCACAGTTAAGATCACACTTACACTATTTATCGGGAAATTTAATCCCGGCACTGCAGGATTTGGATGATGCCAGGGATCAGGAGTTAGGGATTAGGTGGTGCCATAGAACATCATTTTATGGAAATATTGGAGAAGTGGATGAAATGACAAGAACGCTGCGATCACCGATCAACGCCAGTTGTTGAGCTTTATTTCACCCATTCAAAAACATCATATACTAAGGAGTTCTACCGGTGAAGGGGAAAGTGATCCGAAAATCCCCCAAAAAAACTTCCAAAGGGCTATCCAAAACGGCTGGGTCCAGCTTGATGCTCGGCGGTTTGGGATTGATATTGGTGATTATCGGGGGATATTCACTGTTCAGCAAATCGGATTTTGAAAAAGAAGGCGTACCGGCAACGGCAACTATCATCAAGAAATTCGACCTTTCGGGGATGAGTGTTGATGGCTTCCCCATTCGCAGTTTTATGGTCACCCTTCAATTTGACGATACTACCGGAAACACTCAGACGCATGATTTGGAATTGCACGAAGTATATTGGAAAACACTCCGTGAAAATGAGACCCTCGAAATTATCTATTTACCGGAGACGCCAGCACAGTTGACTCTGGCAAAAAATGTCAAATCCGGAACGGGAGAAGCCAGTGTGCTCATGATTGCCGGAATCGGTGCAATGGCGCTGGGAGCTATCCTCTGGTGGATGGAAGACCGGAATAAAACCCGTTTGAATGCTTCACATCATTAGCTATACCCTATTTCAGAGATGAGAGAGATACCAGACCTTTTTAACCCATTTAAAACCTAATATACAAGGAGTTTAGCGTATGACGGATTTCAAAGTCGGAGACCGGATCGAGCATCCTCGATTTGGGCAAGGCACCATTGTCAAAATTGAAGGAGATACGGAACTGGATGATATCCGGTTGTTGATCGAATTTTCCGATGGCAAAAAGTCTATTGACCCGGCATATGCCCCCATTGAAATCATTGGAACCGATGATACGTTTACCTTAAAAGAGACCCTCCGGCAAGTGATCCGGGAGGAATTAAACAGCCTACAGGCAACGGCTACGGCGGGAAGCAGTATCGATATTAAAGCCGCCTTCCGCGACATCATCGCCGAGGAATTGGGCATTACCCCTGTAGAACTTGGCGACCGCTGGATCGGGGGTACACTTTATCTGCAGCCTGGACGAGAGGGACTTAAAGAGAAAGAAATCCCCATTGAAACCTTTTTCCACAAGATTGTGATGGTGCGAG
This sequence comes from Gemmatimonadota bacterium, assembly GCA_003697105.1. GTDB lineage: Bacteria > 4572-55 > 4572-55 > J002 > J002 > J002. Next base: position 1,674 of record RFFQ01000033.1, read on the forward strand.
ACCGGTTGCGCGTGCTAGAACAACAAATTAACTCTCATCCCAAATTGGATGATGAAGATAAAGTCAATTTACAGCAATATATCACCCGCTGTTATGGTTCCCTGACGACCTTTAACGTCTTATTTAAGGAACGGAGCGATTGGTTTGTCGGGTCAAGCCATCGTGGCTAAATCGAATAGGTGCTTCATGAAAATTACCCCCCGAATTTTGATTGTCGAAGATGAACCCTCGGTAGTGGTTTATCTCAAAAGTTTGTTAAGACGCTGGAATTGTGAGGTGTGTGATGTCGCGTACACCGGTAAAGAAGCGGTCACAAAAGCATTGGAGCACCAACCGGATGTTATTCTGATGGACATCATGCTGGTAGGAGATACGGATGGAATTGATGTCGCTCAAACCATTGAGTCCCAATTGAACACGCATATCATTTTCATTACCGCAATTATCAGTAGTGTCACCAAAAAGATACCCGAAATTAAATCCCGGCCGCTGTTGCACAAACCGATAGACCCGAACCAACTGTTGCAAGCCCTAGAAAAAGTAACGGCTGCCGGTACGTTTGATGTCACATCTTCGACGAATCACCCCTTGCGGATATTGCTTGTGGAGGACAACCGGGTTACCCTAAAGATTGTCAGCAGTATGCTCAAGCGTCTCGGTTATGAGATTGTTGGCATGGTCATGAGCGGCGAGGAAGCCATCCAAAAGGCAGAAGCGTTACACCCGGATATTATCCTTTCGGATGTGGACTTGATGGGCGACATGACCGGTCTGGAAGCGGCGCAGTACATCCGCACCCACTATCAAATTCCGGTTGTTTTCCTGACAGGGCAATTAACAGCTATCGATAACTCTTTTGTGACCCTAAATAAAGCCGCGTTTACCGCCCGCGATATTCAGCAAGCAATTGAAAAAGCGATTGCCTAAACCCCATACTATTCTTGCCGGCAATGTTCTATTCTTTTTCATTGACAAGTACGGGCAACCGGTTTATTCATTAGCCATTCGATAGGCTCATTTCACGATAACCCAAGTTAAAATTTCGATGCACACGTCGCGACTGTTTCAATCCCAATACAATAATCTATCCCAGCAATAATTGGGATATTGCTGGTGCTGGTTGTTTTGGGGATATTGATGAAGCAGGGGCGAGATGCAGTGTTTTGGAGATTTAACTTGGGTTATTTTTATTTGCTCCGATAATATCATCAGGAATTTGGCTCATGTTTACCATTACACCACCTTTTGACGTGCTATGGCAACAATCTGTGCAAAAGCGGGTAGCCACCCAACATAGCGCCGTCGAGTTACTACTAGAGAAATATCAAGCCCACCTCGAAGCGATGCCCGCTATAGAGGATAATCCTCACTATCGCCGGGTAAAAGCGAAACTCAGCGAGGCTTCGGAGGTGTTCCCCCTGCGCGCCGTTCAGCAAGCCATTTATTACTCGGATGCCGGAACGGTGGTCGTACCCGATGAGATCAAACATCATTTGGTCAACATCAGTGCGCAATTTGTGGTGCGCCCGGGTTCGCTGGCGGACTTGCAAGCGTTCGTTCAACTGGCTTATCAGGAGCAAATTCGCTATACCATTCGCGGGTCTGGTACGTGGCCCTTCGGAGGCTCGATCCCGATGAATAAGGAGGTTGTTCTGGATCTCTCCTACCTGAATTTTCATCACTTGGATCTAGATCGGGCGCAGTTGACCGTTGCGCCGGGAACTGTTTTTGCCCCCATGCGGCAAATACTCCGCGATCAAGGGTTTGCTTTCCGGCAAGAGATCACCAATCCCCATTCCGGCACTATCTGTGGCTGGATTGCCACCGGTGGCTTGGGTATTGGTGCGTATAAGTACGGGCATGTGCAAGAGTCCGTCGCGGCAATCCTGTGGCTGACCCCCCAAGGCGAATGGCAAACCTTGACCCCAGACGATGATCGCTTTGACCTGCTGTTTGATTCTGAAGGGCAAATGGGAATTGTCGCAGGTGCGGTACTGGATGTAAAGCGCTTGAGTTACGTCTCAAAACCGTATGCCTTTTCCTTTGATAACGCGGTGGCAGTCCAAACTTTTGTGGAGTTGATCGCTAAGTGGGAATTGCGACCCTCATCAATGATCTACTTTGACAAACATTACATGAATATCACGTATGCTATTGAATGCGAACACCTTGAACAACATGTGCAAGAGGCCCTCCGTACCGAAGATGACCTGCGTATCCGCCGGGATCGCCACCGTAAAGAGGTCATCGAACGCCTGAATGGGCTTGACCATGTGCTGGTGTTGGAATTTGACACCCCAGAAGATTACCAACGCGCGTTGAAATACCAGCCGTTCCGCAAGATGGGCGAACAACTGTTTCATGGGGTGTCATTCCGCCGTCTTCCCACAGATGTGGCACACCATATGTGGGAGCATCGCTACGCGCCGGTGCAGATGAAGCAAAAAGGACCCTCTATGCTGGTTGGAGAGACTATCTTGCCGGTTAAAAACTTCCCCGAATACATGAATTTTGTGGAAGCCGCCATCAGCAATTGGACAGGCAATCCGGTAAAAACGGAAGCACACGTTCTTAGCCCGCAGGAAGTTCTCATCCAGACCATCTTGCTTGCCGACATCGATACCCTGCGGCATAAACTCTACCTCGGTTTGGTACCGTTCATGATCCAAACGTCGATCCAGTTGGGCGGCAAACCGTATGGTACGGGCATCTGGAACCTGCCTTTCCTCAAAGCCCGGATGAAAACCGGTGATGGGAAGCACATCCAAAAGTTAATCGATACCAAAAATACCCTCGATCCCCAGCACCTGATCAATCAATGCAAATTTATCAATGAACAGGGGCGCAAACCCGCTTTAAAGCTTTTTCAAAAAATGTCACCTGTCTTGGTCGAAAAAGGTGTTAAATGGCTCTATCAAGGCAAGTTGAAGGAGGGGAACTCGCTAGGGAAATGGCTTTGGAAGGCAAATAAAGCCCTTTTTCCGCAAATGGTGCCCCCTCAACTTCAGGCAAAGCGTCCGTCGCTACTGGAAATCAATTCGGTCTGCGCGGAATGCGATAGCTGTGAGAAAGTCTGCCCCACCAGTGATGTGTTTGGTATGTGGGGGTTAGCGACACCAATTACCCGCCGCAAAACAGCCAATCGATTGGCTCGCGGTGAGGCGATCACCCCCAGTGAAGCCCTCGGTTTTCTGGTTTGTACCCGGTGCGATAACTGCACCCGCGTCTGCCCCACGGATATTCCACTAACCCGCATGTTTGACGCTGTTGAAGCGGATACCCATTACCAACTTGCCCTTGCCAAAGGGCTGGGTGCAGACCCCACCGATAGCGATGATCTGGCAGAGAAAAAGAACGAATTTATTACTCGCTTTTGGGATATTATGAAGGAAAGCCCGCTCTACTTGCCCCACACTTTAGCGGAACAAAAAGAGGAAAAATCCCACTTACAACACGGCTTGAACATCATTTATCCCCGCGGGTTCGCCTACGCTGAACTTTTCATCGACCCCGAAACCTGCATCAAATGCGGCATGTGTGCGCATGAAAACGCATGTACCTATGGGGCACGCAAAGGCGCCCCGCGTGAAATCCCCCAACTGATCGATCAGAACTGTGCCCTGTGCAATGCCTGCATCAATTATTGTCCTCAAAATAAAGCAGTCCATGCGGAACGGGAGTACTTGGATAAGTTGATTAAGAACGCCATCGATTTGGAAGAACGCAAATTCTGGCAGACCGAAAAGTCCTTTTTGCGCGATACGACCACCATTCAACGCTCCCCAGAGATCACGCATCAAGCGGATATTTATGTCACGGAAAATATTATTATGGAGATCGATAAAGAATCCTCCACCGGACAAATTCCCGTCTCTGGGATGGGGCAAGGCGACCGGCACACGGGTATTGGGTTTGATGCCGAGCGGTTTTCGCACTTCCACATTGTCGGTCCGGCTCAAAACCGCTTGCATGAGGGCGACCCCGATGAAGAACTCTCCGTAAAATTGGGCAAACGGCATCGCTACTGCAAATTTGATGCGGACGAAAATCTCCACAATCCCCCGTATCACAAGATCGAACTTCAGACCCCGATGATGTATAACGCCGTGCCGCTGGATAGTAATGGGCATGTGGAATTGGCATTCATCAAGGTTGCCGAGCAACACCAAACATTGGTTCATATGACGCTGGATCGCTTTTTGGAGTATTACACCTTTTTCCTGAGTGAAGGCGGTTACGGCGAATTACCTCCGGTGATTGTCCCGCGTGTGGATGAAGAATTTATCGACCACCTGCAAGTCCAACCGACCGTCACTCGCAAATTACTGATGGACTTGTGGAAAATGCCAATGTTTGAGATCATCTACCACAAGGAGATGAACCAAACGATTGAGTTTGTCCGTAATTCGGTGCAAGCCCTAAACCGGGAGATCCCCCTCATCTGCGGCTATCTGGAAGTCTCCGAACATGACATCATCGGGGGGGAGCAAATCATCCCCCATGTGCTAGAAATGTTGGAGGACTTTTTACGCCTTGAGGTGGACGTGATTCACATCCGGGGTAAACGCAACAAAGACCACTATTTTACCACCTCGCAAGCCGTGCGCGCCATTCACCATTATCTGGTGGAGAGTGGACGGCGCCATCTGGTGTCACTGATTGCTTCCGGCGGTATCCGGTTGGCATCGGATAGCCAAAAAACGATTCAACGCGGCGCAGAAGCCACCTTGCTTGATTTCGCGGCTCTCTTGGCACTAGACCCCGATGCCTACAAAGCCATTGTTGAGCATAAAACCACTACCGAACACCTGATCGATCTGGACATTGAGTGGGCGATAGAACGATTAAACAACCAGATGGAATCCCGAAAAGTGCAAATTTTAGAAGTACTTGGCGCCGCCGGATTCAAGGATTTGAAAAAAACTGTGGGCGAAGAAGGACGCCTGATCGACTTTTTTCAACTGGAAGAACGTATCCAAAAAGAGATTTTTGAACAGGATGAGAAACTCAGCCAACAGGCAGAATTGAACCGGCAATTGATGACCACCGAAAGAGTGAATCCGGCAGATGCCTTTCGCTATTCGGAACTGAAACAGAAAGTGCAACCGCTAAAATCTCCGCACTACTTTTATGAACTCGGTGAGGTCAACCAGACGGTTTATCAACGGGATCACGTGTGGCCCGGCACCTTGATTGAGACCTTAGGACGCATGGCGGCAGGAGACCCCGCCATGTTTTATCTGAAGCATGTTAAATCTGTCGGCTTGTTAGGAGACGGCTTCGATGTGATGAAAATTCTCTACCAGCGGGACCCAGACACCATCGATGAGACCGAACTAGACCGCGTTCAGACGGCGTTACCGCTCGATAAAGGGCTTATCCTCAAACAACCGTGGATGCTCGGCGGCAAATCGGTCGGTTCTATCGGGTTGGATACGTGGCGTGCGCATGTTATTCTTTCTCGTGAATTGGGCATTCAATACGATACCGGCGAAGGCGGCTACCCGACCTGTTTTTTCCTTAATCGCAAAGGGGAACCCATCTTTTTCACGGAGCGGGATATCCAACGCATCAAATACTTCTTTAAACATGATACCCATTACACCGTGAAAGAAATCAAGGCAATCTTACACGAAAATCGGATCACCGAGTCCACGCATCCCCACATTTATGAACAATTGAATGAACACCCAGACCTGAAACCATTCCTCTTTTACGAAGTGATTAGTACTGAGGATGAGCCGTTTGTCTCAACCGAACTCAAAACCGGTCTGTTTGGCGTGACCAAAGAGACCATCAAAAAAGCAAGACGGGTGGTCATCGCTTACAGTCAAGGCGCTAAAATGGGGATTGGGGGACACATTCTAGCCCGGAAGGTCAATAAGTTGGTCTCGTACCTGCGCGGGATTCAAGGCTTGGAAGAACTCAATACCAGCCGTATCCAGCAATTGATCAAACGGATCGAAAAACTTGAAAAAGATGCCACTCACCCCATGCACGACCTCGCCACATCTGCCATGCCGGAACTGATGCGTGCTAATGATGACGGCGAAATTTACCCCGAACTGAAAACATGGCTCTGGCAGATTCAACAGCGGACATACGAACTCCATGAAGCCAAAAAAATCGACCCCATCGATTTTGAGTACCTGATTCGCCTCAGTGAGGAGGTCATCAGCTATAGCTACACCAGCGTGATTTCACCGTTTCCGTTCCATAACTGCTATTCTATTGAAGATGTCAAAGCATTCATTGACATGGTGCGTATGATCAACCCGCAGGCGGTGATTTCGGTCAAGGTATCGCCTTCGGTGGACATCGAATTCATTGCCGCCGGTCTAGCACGTATTGCCAAAGATAACACGGAGGAAGCGGAAAAGGGCATTAAAAATTCAACACCCCTAAATCCTGACTACGGCATGAAGATCGAAATTTGGCTGGATGGTCCTCGGGGAGGGACGGGCGCATCGCCTAACATCATTAAGGGGCAGATGGGAATGCATCTGGAGTACGCGATTCCGTTGATCCATGACCGGTTAGTCCGCGATGGTTTGCGGAATTATGTGAAATTTATGGTCTCTGGGGGGATTCGCACCTATGAGGATGTGATCAAAGCGGTGGCGTTGGGAGCAGATGGTGTAATTTGGGGCACGGCGCCGCTGGCAGCAATTGGGTGTGATCGCAATCGCAATTGCCATGACGGATGCTCGCGCGGGATTGCCACTAGCAATTTAATCATGCAGAACCTGCGCAATGTAGATTTGAACTCCAAGCAGATGATCAACGCCTTCGTCATCATGCAAATGCAGGTGATTCGGGCGTTGGCGGGGCTAGGATTTACCGACATCCGGCAGTTGCGGGGTCGTTTTGATAAAATTCAGTGGTTAGGCTTGAAAGAGCGGGTTGATTTTCGCATTCGGCAGCGCAAATCGTTTGCTCAACAGATGCAGAGCGCCGGCTACAAAGCGCCGGAACGACAGCCGCACGCAACCGGACAGACCAATTGCGGTGTGGCGGCATTGATCGGTTCCCATCCGGTACCGAGTTTTATCATGGATGAAGCCCTCAAATCGATGAAAAATCGGGGGATGGATGGTGTCGGTATTGGTAAGACCCTCTGTTTTAATACCTTCCGAGATCACTATGCCTACCGGGTGATGGTCAAAGGCAAATTGCAATTGGAGGTAGAAGCGGAAGGCAAGAGACCAGATGCTAGAGCGGAACTACTCGCGTATCGTTACCAATTAGCGGCAAAGATCAAGCGAATTTTCCTCGATCCGGATTTCGATTTTGCCGGAGATGTGGATGTGACGCAGGTACGGGAATCTTACAAAAAAGATGATCAGGGTCGAGAACGTGATTACCGCGATTTTGGTAATGAAAACACCGACCCGGGAGATGTTTTCCGCTGGTTCGTGCGAGTCAAGCCGGAAAAATTAGCCCACTTCATTGAACAGGAGATTTTGCAGCAATCGCGCTATGAATACATCCGTGAATACTTCCCCGAGGTGACCCAAGAGAATTACACCGAGCACGCGAAATTTATGCAAAAGGCAGAAGATTTGTTTGTATTCAACCATTCTACGCGATTGACACAGGTGTTATACGTCTGGCAACCGGCGGATCCGCGAGTTGAAGGCGACCCGAATGATGACGCCGTATTGCATCGACTCAATGAGGTCAGTAAAGCGTACCCTCAAATCACCCATCGAGAGAAGTATGTGCCCCGGCTACGCAAAATTGCCGCGGTGATGTCCTGTGGTAAAAACTTTGCCGTGTGGAAAACCGCCGGACGTGAGATTCCGTGGGAAACACCGCCTTCACCGAATAACATCATCCATGTGCGGCTGGCAACCGGTTCGATTGTGGAGCAGATGAATGCCCACCCATTTGGTAAGCTCCACACCGCTTTGACGCACAACGGGGAAACCACAAATTATGAAGCGTTAAAGCAACGGGTGGAACAGTTCGGCTTACCGCCACTGGCCACGACCGACACCGAAGTCGCCGCCCTCAAATTCCACTTGCTGGCGGAAGAGTTGGAATATCCCGATTGGGCACTCTTCGAGAGCTTCTCCCCAACGACCGGTGATGATCTTGCACTCGTTCCACCAGAATTACGTCACCAACTGGAAGAGGTTCAACGGGTTGAATTTACGTCTTCACCGGATGGACCCTACCAGTATCTGTGTTTACGCCATCACCCAGAATCCAACGTGACCGAACGCATCGATCTGAAAGACCCGGCCGATTTGCGTCCGAGTACCACCGGTTTTTGGTCGGATGGCAAAAAAACCTTTAGTGCCATTGCCTCGGAAGAACAAGCCATCCAAAAAATGATGCAACTGTTGGATCAAGAAGGGCTTATTGACGGTGGTGTACCCGATCAGACGATGGTCAGTAATGGTATGATCAACCGTTTTGCCTTCAATGAACAAGGGCATATTGCCAATGTTGAATTTGTGGATCGCTATGGGCAGGAGATTCCGTTGGTAGATTACGGACGGCATTACAGCATCCGCCGTACCCCGCTGGAAACACCGGTAAATCCCGAGACGTTAAGCGAGCAGATGGAGGCGCATCTACAACATCTGACCGCTTGGATACGGTCACAATTGCCAGAATGGGATTTTAACACGTACCGGTGGGTCATCGAAAATCTGAAAGACCATCCAAACCTTTCAGATTCAGAGAAAATCGCCACGTTCACCTATTTCATCGATTATCTGCGAACGATGAACACCGGTGACAAGGCAAAAAGCTCGCTGTTGGATGTGACCCGCACTATCTTTTATCGATTTTTGGATGCCTTGCCACAAGGGGAGGCGGCGGCGTGGGTTCGTATCACGTACCTCCAACCCGAAGTACCGCCGGTTTCTGGAGATCAGACATTGCTCATCGATGCCACAGGTTTTGAGCCGGAAGGTACGAATCCGCGCCAATCTTTGGGCGCATTGTTGGGCATGGCGTATGACCGGGGTTGGCGCAACTTTTTGCTGTACCGCGTGAACGGGCAACGGCTTATTTCCACCGGCGTGATGGGGAACACCCACACCGATGATGTGGTAATAGATGTGTACGGGACACCGGGCGAATATTTTGGCGCGTTTATGCAAGGAGGACTCGTCCGGTGCCATGGCAATGCGCAGAACTTCACCGCGATGACCATGCATCATGGTACTTTACAGATTTTCGGCAATGCGGGCAAAGTGTGTGGTTATGCCTCTAAGGGAGGTACCGTCTTTATTTTAGGGGATGTCGTTGATCGGGTATGGACGAATTCGGTCAATGACCCCCGCTGCGATGACCTCAACGTTCATGTGTTGGGGAGTGCCAGTAAATATGCGGGGGAATCACTGATGGGAGGTGATTTCTTCTTCGGAGGGATGTATTTTGATCATACCGGAGCATTACGGGTGCAAGACCGCCCGTATCGAGGCACAAAATTGTTTGGTGGCGCCTCACGGGGAAATTTCCTCTTTTTTGACCCCTATGACCGGCTCGATCCGGCGCAGTACACGCATGGCAACATCAGCCCTATAGATGACCAAAGCTGGATTAAATGGACAAAAAGGATTACCGCAACGCTCACTCTAGCAGGCGTACCTCTTGTGGAAGGACGGTTTCAAGCAGATAACCGGTGGTTTGACCTCGACCCAAGCCATTTTAAGTTGATAGTCCCTCGCGGAGGGCTGAAAGGTTACGAATCGCACTGACCGGAGTACCATGAGCTACGAAAAACGCCCGAAAATTTTATCAATTTCGGGCGTTCTTTATGGGTTCTGGTGAGTACAGTTGCTACCGGTAATACGGATTTAATCCTAAATCATGTTCCGTCACATCGTAAATTTCACCTAAATCGGGGACGTTTTGGCGTAGGAGGGTCTCGATCCCTTGTCGCAGGGTAGCGGCTGCCATACCACAGCCTTGACAGCCACCGCCCATCTCCAAATAGAGGTCGTTGTCCTTGAGGTCGATGAGTGCCACCCAGCCGCCGTGCATCGCAATCGCCGGGTTGATGTGAGAATCGATAATCTGCTGGATTCGTTCCGCCATAGGGTTATCTGCCAGATGTTCTGGCAATGTACTACTGTTCATCCCACTTTTATCAATTTTAAAGCCGCTCCCCATGCTGGTTTCCAGATAATCGATTTTGATATTTTCCACATAGGGTAGGCTTTGCGGATCGACATAGACATCAAATTCTTCAAAATTGACGGTGGTATCGGTAGGAGCAATTTCATCTTCAGCCACCAACGCTAAACCAAATTCGGCTTGTTGCATATTGATGGGTTTGGTGGTAATGCGAATCCCGGTGATGTTCTCTTCGGTCTCATCCATCAGTTGTAAAATTTTCGTTTTGGCATTGCTGGTAATGGTTATCATGAGTTCACCTCTTGAATTGAATATGGAAAAGTATGTGACTAACTTAATGATTTGCCTCGTAAAAAGTCAATAGATTTTGGTGGAGAGGAGATCAGGGTAAATCCCCGCTAAAAACTATCAGAATATCTTCAAGAAAATGGATTGACAGTTATCTTTTTTTAAGGTAAGGTCACGGTTGTGTGTGTGTGTTTTTGCGTGATTCCCGCATTCAGATGTTTTCTTATTTGAAAACAACTTATCATCTTATTAATTTTAAGGAGGAGGAAATTATGATGGTGTCACGAACGTTTGGATTTTCACTGGTAATTTTAGCTTTCGTGGTGATGTGTGTTGCGCCGGTTGTCACCGCAGAATCGCTATTTGTGGTCAAAAATGCGGCAGGCGATACGGTTTTTGTCGTTACCGAAGAAGGGATTGTGGTGCGCGGTCGGGATGACAGCGGGAACATGGTCAATTTGATGACCATTTCCCCGGACAGTATGGTGTTTGAGTTGCCCGATGCCGTGACTCGTCCGGGCGGTGGCGGGGGTTACCAATTTCGCGGTCGTGGTGGGGGCGGCCGGACAGATGCGGTCAATTTACTGACCTTGACCTCCGATAGTGTTGTATTTGACCTGCCCGGTGCGGCAATTCGTCCGGGCGGTGGCGGGGGTTACCAATTTCGCGGTCGTGGTGGGGGCGGCCGGGAGGATGTTTCTAACTTCCTGACCCTAACCCCAGACAGCATCGTGTTTGAGTTAGCAAATACGGCCATTCGTCCGGCGGGCGGTGGCGGTTACCAATTTCGCGGTCGAGGCGGTGGCGGTCGTGTCGCGGAACCAGCTTGGTTGCACATCACTCCGGATAGCATGGTCTTTGACCTGCCCGGGACGGCGGGCCGTCCGGCAGGAAATGGGGGCGGGTATCAGTTTCGAGGTCGCGGGGGCGGTGGTGGCGGTCGCACCGGCGAACTCAATTTGATGACCCTCTCTACGGATCCAGACTTTAGCGGTTCAATTGATGAGGAACGGATGCTCTGGTATCCGGTTAAAAATGCGTTTTTGGTGGGACGGGTGCTGGTAGAACATCCAGATAGTGTGGGTTCTAATTCTCTGGCGGCAGGATACCAAAACAAAGCGATGGGTGATTTTTCACAAGCAATGGGGTATCAAAATATTGCCCGCGGACGTGGGGCTTCTGTATTTGGTTACCAGTCCCAAGCCAACGGTGAAAATTCCTTTGCCTTTGGTAATCAATCTATTGCCAATGGAGATAATTCCTTTGCCTTCGGTTCAGAAACCCGGTCAACACAGGAAAATACATTTTCCATTGGTAAAGAAGCATGGGCACTGGGCACCAATGCCTTTGCAATAGGTTTGATCTCTACCGCGAATGACTCCAACTCGATTGCCATTGGTACACGAGCGTTCTCCTACGGTGAAAATGCGTTAGCTTTAGGAACAAACACCACGACTACTGAATCTAATGCCATTGCCATGGGTCATAGTAGTTTCGCGTGGGGCAGTGGGAGCGTCGCCATCGGGGATCAACCGGCGGCCTCGGGTATCAACTCCATCAGTATAGGCACTCAAGCGGTTTCGGCTAGTGACGGTACCGTGGCATTGGGTCAACAGGCATCCGCCGAGGGGCAGTATGCGATTGCCTTTGGCTATGGTGATTCTGCCAGCGGCTATTTTAGCTCCGCGATAGGTTACAGAAATAAAACGCTGGGATATGGGAGTGCTGCCTTCGGCTATCAGACAACATCAACCGGTGACTACAGTATCGCTATGGGCAATAATGCAACGGCGGCGTCCTATTCCTCATTTGTGACCGGACGCTATAATGAGATCACCGGCAATACGTATTTTTGGGAGGACACTGACCCGCTCTTTGTGGTGGGAAACGGTTTCGATGCGAATAACCGCAGTAATGCCCTGACCTTGCTAAAAAATGGGGAACTCATCGTGGCGGGCACGGTGAATGGTTCTTCCGATGCACGGTTAAAGACGAATATCACGCCATTGCGTAATGTCCTCAGTAAACTGGCTCAGATCAATCCGGTCTATTTTGAATTTAAGAACCAGCAGACACACCCGGCAGGGACACATATCGGATTTTTAGCGCAAGAAGTGCAACAGGTCTTCCCAGAGCTGGTCAGCGAGGATGCTTCCGGTTATCTAGCTGTCGCGTATGGCAATATGACGGCGGTATTGCTCCAAGCACTCAAGGAACAACAACAAGAGATTGACCGGATTCGCAGCGAAAATGACCAACTGCGTGCAAAAGTGGATCAATTGGAATCGTTGGAAAAACGGGTGAGGGAGCTGGAAGCCTTGTGGATACCGCACCAACCAGATGTTACGACTCGCGCCGCACGATAAGACTGGATTCCATGTCAAGGTGGTTTTGTGCAGGCGGGATGCAACCGGATGTTTTCCGGGTGATTTTTTCCTTTATTCTGAATGAAAATCAATTATATTGGAAGTAGTTTCACGTTGTGGCGCCGGTGAGTGGACGCTCCGGTGCCCGGCTACCGGACGGTAATTTAACGTTGTGCTCATTCTTTTCAGGGAGGTACTACCATGAAACGCGGTTTATGTTTTTTAACCCCGATGGCACTTCTGATGCTGTTTTTAACCCCCATTTGGGCCACGGTGACGATTCGTGGTGAATTAACGACGATCGAACTCCACAACGGTGGTCAGATTGATGTGTACGGCGATTGGGAAAACGAAGGTATGTTTTCCCCCAACGGTAATCGCGTGACGTTTACCGGAAACGGTGATGCCCAAATTATCAATACGGACGGAGAGACATTCGACCAACTGGTGGTGAATATCACTGGGGGTGACCTGATCTTAACCCACAATGTAACAGTAAACAACGTCTTGCAGATCGATCAAGGGAATGTTCGAGCGGAAACTAGCACACTCTCCCTCAGCGAAGGGGCACAATTGGTTGAAAATGGCGGTTCGTTATTGGGCAGTGTAACGACCACCCAGACGGTTGGCACCAATGCGGGAGATTTCACTCATTTGGGGGTCTCTATCAGTTCCGGTGCGGATGATTTGGGCACGGTGCGGGTCACCCGGTTCAATGGACCCGGTGGCGCTATTTCAAGCGGTGATTACACGGGGATCAACCGGTCGTGGCAAATTTTATCCGATAATCCGCCGGCTGCTGGGCGAGATGTGACCTTTAGCTGGTCATCCGCCGTTGATAATGGTAAAGATATGACTCAAGCACAGATTTGGCAAAGTACAACCCATGGGCGGTTGTGGGATGAAGCCTCTACCGTAACGAATGTGTCCGGCAATGACCCGCGTACCCTTACCGCCCCCAACCGCACCGATTTTGGGTTGTTTACCATCAGTGATGCCGCTAATCCGCTCAAAGTATGGCATGATTTTAATCAGGATGGCAACATTGATGTCTATGATGTGCAGGCGATTGCCCAGTATCTCGGAACGACACTAGACCGGTACGACCTAAATGGGGATACCGTTGTGAATGCAGTGGATGTGGAATTGGTGTTAGAACAATGGCGCCAGTTACAACCGGAACGTGCCCGCGAACGTGCGTTATCCGGTGTGCCGGCACAAAAAGCGGCTTCCTCACCAACGCGAACGGGGCCTAAGCAAGCTGTGCCATCGCCAGTACAACCATAAATCGCGCCGGTAGAAATGTGAAGGCTTGCCGAATCTGAATTAGATTCGGCAAGCTTTGTTATGTTCCTGTGATGATTCTACTTGAATTGAATGAGAAATATTGATGAAACCATTCCGTTATATCTTGTTTTTTATCTGGCTCTTCATTGCGCCTCTGTATGCGCAAACCGCTGATATATCTGGCACGATACATTCCTTCCATGATTATATCTGGACAGAAGTTGATTATGAATGGATCGATCTGACTGAGATCGGTACACCTGTTCTTGAAGACGAATGGTTCAGCTTCCCGTGGATCGATGAAAATATGCCGGGTAGTGACGAAGGGTTTGCTAGCCCTTATGATGCCTCTTTTACCCCGCTCGGCTACGATCTTGGTTTTGATTTCCCGTATTATGGCTCGTATTATCGCTATATTTATATTGGCTCTAATGGGTTTTTAACATTTTACCCCTTTTGGGATCGGACATATCTAAACAGTGAATTACCTAACATAGAGCGTATTCCCCAAGCGATCATTGCACCGTATTGGTCGGATATGTACCAACCGGAAGATGGTACAATTTATTATTACCGCGATGGCGAACGCTTCATTGTGGAATACCATCACTGGGGAGAGTGGATCGCAGGGACTCAACTTACCTTTCAGGTCATTCTTTCTGCAGAGGGTTCGATCACGTTTCAATACCAACAGGTGCAGGAATACGCCCCAATTTACTCTATCGGAATTGAAAACGATGATGGGCAGTTCGGTGTACAGGTCTCCTATAATGAGTATTTTCTAAGTGATAGTTTGGCTATTCGTATTGAAGGTGCGCCGCTCAGCAATGTAACCGTGGAATTAAGTGGTGGCCACAGTGAGACGACTCTGACCAACCTCAATGGGCAGTTCCAATTTGAGGATGTCCCGACGGGGCTAGATTATACGCTCACACCGCACCTTCCGAATTGGGTATTTTTACCTGACCATATTGAAATTGACCCCCTGGAGGCGGACCAATTTGTCACATTTCAAGGCGGTGAGCCGTTTGAACAATTGCCCTATAGGGATGTCATTGGCACAGATTATGGGATCAGTTCGGATTATCGTCTTTCGCGCGGGGCAAGTTGGGCAGATTACGATAACGATGGGTTTATTGACCTCTTTGTAGCGAGTGTCGGCGTGAATGAACTGTACCATAATGACGGTGATGGCACGTTCACCCGCGTTTATCAGGGCGAAATTATTGTGGATGAAGCCCGTTCCACCGGTGCGTGTTGGGGCGACTATGATAATGATGGTGACCTCGACCTGTTTGTGTGTAACTATCCCGACCCCAATTACCCGAATTTTAATAACAGCCTGTATCAAAATAATGGCGATGGCACGTTTACCAAAATTGAAGATGACCCCGTCGTGACCAGTGGAGGTAAATCACAAGATTGCGCGTGGGGAGACTACAACCAGGATGGCTACCTCGATCTGTTTGTCATCAATTATGATGAAAATAACTTTTTGTATCAAAATAACGGTGATGGCACGTTTACTCAAATCACAGAAGGGGTCATGGTCAATGATGGCGGATTCTCATACGGGTGTAACTGGGTCGATTATGATTCAGATAATGATCTGGATATGTTTGTGGCAAATAAGTACGAAAACAGCCTTTACCACAACAATGGTGATGGTACGTTCAGTAAAGTCACCCGCGGCGCCCTCGTAACGGATGCCAGCCCCTCCTATGGGGCAAGCTGGGCAGATTATGACCAGGATGGTGACTTAGATGTGTATGTCGTGAATGCCAACGAAGAACCAAATAACCTTTATCAAAATAATGGTGACGGTACGTTTACAAAGGTGACGGGAGGAAATCTCGTTACGGACTTTTTTATCTCCAAAAGTAGTAGTTGGATTGATTTTGATAACGACGGTGATCTCGACCTGTTTGTCGCCAACGAACAGTACCAACGTGCGGCGGGAGATAATTTGATGTACCGTAACGAGGGCAACGGTCAGTTCACCCGCTTTTCGTTGAAGGATACCTATACGTACTCTGGCGGTTGCGCGTTTGGGGACATCGATAATGACGGTGACCTCGATGGGTTTGTCACCAATGATTACGGCTTACCCAATACGTTGCTTATTAACGAGGGTTCTAGTGGACATTGGGTGGATATAACCGGTGTGGGCACCCTCTCGAATCGTGCCGCTATCGGGGTGAACATTCATGTGAAAGCGACAATAAACGGGCAACCGGTCTGGCAGATGCACCAACTGATGACCCAGACCGGTCGATACGGTCAAAATCATCTTGTAGCCCATTTTGGGCTGGGGGATGCCACCCAAGTGGATTCGGTGGTGGTGCAGTGGCCTAGTGGCGTGATAACAACCCTCGGTGCCCAGCCTGTTGATACCAATATTACCATCACAGAGCCGGAACATGAGCAAGTATTACGTGCCAATTTTTACACGCTAGACCGTACCGGCAATGCTCCGAAAACCGTTCAATTCACAGATATTTCCACCCACACCAATACTCAAGTAACCCAGTGGGAATGGGACTTTGACAACGATGGTGTAATTGACTCCGAAGAACAGCATCCGGTGTGGACATATAACGAACAAGGCGGGCACACCGTCACCTTAATCGTCTCTAATGGCACCGTACGGGACACGCTGACCCGCATGGATTATATTCATCTCAATCAATTTGAGTTTTTCAGCCAAAGTGTGGTTGCCACCGATGGCGGACGTTCCCGCGGGGGAAGTTGGGCCGATTATGATCAGGATGGCGACCCGGATTTATTTGTCGCTAATAACGGGAATAATTTTCTCTATCAGAATCAGGGGGATGGCTCATTTGTGGCAATTACGGAAGGAGCGATTGTCAATGATGGCGGAAACTCCACCAGTGCCACTTGGGGCGATTATGATAACGACGGCGACCTCGACCTGTTTGTGACGAATGCCTTTGGTGAATCTAATTTTCTATACCAGAATGAGGGAGACGGCTCCTTTACCAAAATCACAGATACCGAGTTGGTCTGGTATGGGGGCAATTATACCGGTGCCAGTTGGGGCGATTATGATAACGACGGTGACCTCGACCTGTTTGTGACCAGTTTGGGCGACCCTTTTAATTCCCTTTTTGAAAATCAGGGAGACGGTTCCTTTTACGAAGTACTCCACGAGGATGGTTCATTTGTATTTGATGATGAAGGTAGTGACCGTTCCTATAGCTGTAGTTGGGCAGATTATGACCACGATAATGACCTCGACCTATTTGTGGCAAATGATGGACCGAATTTTCTCTATCGAAATAACGGTGATAAAACATTCACGCGGGTCACAACGGGAGATGTGATCACGGATGCGGATGTCTCCAAAAGTGGAAGTTGGGTTGATTATGATAATGATGGCGATTTAGACCTCTTTGTAACCAATGGCGGCTTTGATTATAATGACCAGAGAGTGTTCCAGCCCAACCGGTTGTACCGCAATGAAGGCAATGGGAACTTCACCAAAATCACGGCAGGAGCGATTGTCACTGACGAAATGTCCTCCGTCGGGTGTAGCTGGGCAGATTATAACAATGATGGTGACCTCGATCTGTTTGTGGCAAATTACAATCAACATAACTCGTTCTATGTAAATCAGGGGGATGGCACGTTTCGGCGGGTGGATTATATCGATATGGTGACCCAAGAAGGGAGTTCCGAAGGTTGTAGTTGGGCAGATATTGACCAGAACGGGTCACCAGACCTCTTTGTAGCCAATCGAGGTGAAACTGGAGAAGCCAACGCGATCTACCGGAATACCGGCAATATGAATCATTGGTTCAAAGTACATTGCACCGGTGTGATTTCCAATTCTGCCGCGATTGGAACAGAGGTCTCGCTTTTTGCAGGTGGTACGGCACAAACCCGCCTACTTTCCGCTTCCAGTGGATTGGGCAGTCAAAACAGTTTGATCGCGAACTTTGGTGTCGGGAGCGCAACCGTTATCGATTCGCTCATCATCACGTGGAATCACCCCACAATTGGCTGGGACCGGGGGATTCAACGGGTATATTACCATTTACCCGTGGATACGATGGTGACCATCTACGAAATTGATCATCCAGTGCTGATCGATTCCACGACACAGGTGCTAAACGCACTCGCTACAGAAGATGAAGCGTATGTGATTCGAGCGGCACTATTTAGCGTGACAAAACCCGATTCCATCGGAATTTACTATGGGAAAGGCGCCGACCTGTTCCATGAAGGACAGCGGTTATCCATGACCCTCACGGGAACGCGGGACCAGTTTATCGCGGAAGTGACGATTCCGGCATCAGATGTGACCGCCGAGGGGTTGTGGTATCGCTTTTATGCAGTAAATGAGCGGGGTCAAATGGCTTTTGACCATTTTCGGGATGTGGAAGTTCAGATTACCCATTACGACCGTATCTGGGCAAAAAGTGCGTACCCCGAGGGGATCCCTCCTGAAGCGTGGTACACCGTTTCATTGCCCTTTGCCGCGGATATAGAGCTGGCGGATGTGCTGGAACCCCAAGAGTTTAACAGTAGTGGTGAACCCACAAATTGGTCGGTGTACCGCTATGATAGTGTTGAAGGATTGATACCCGCCACCACGCTAACAAAACAACGGGGTTACTTTATTCATCATCGCCAGAACGAACCCGTGATTTTGGTTGCCGATTCTGCCAAATCCTACCCGTTACGTTCTGTTTTTCCCACATTGACTTTGCGCCCGGGCTGGAATGTGGTACCGTGGACATTTGCCTTTCCGGGCACAATTACCCGCCTAGATTCCTTACGAATTGGGCAAATTTGGCAATTAGACGCCAGCGAATGGCAACTGAACTCGCAACTTAAACCCTTTGGTGCTTTTGCCGTAGAAAATCGGACAGACTCCAATCTCTTGTTAAGTTCGGTTCTGGCATGGCAACCCCTCGATGCGTCTGCGGAAACCCCCATAAAGCCACTCTCGACGATGCAAACCTATACCAGCGGAGCGGTCATCATCCCGTTTAGCGTGGAATCTGCCACCCGGAAAGACCGGTTTAATGCCCTTGGATTTTCGCCGTACGCCGCACGAGGTTGGGATGCGCTCGATGCCTCTGAACCAATGGGCATCGGAGATTTTGTACGATTGTATTTTACCGGGCACGACCAACTCCCACTTGCTTATGATATTCGATCCGACACCGCCGAGGGTCATATCTGGCAAATGATAATTGAAAATCAATCCGGTGCAAATCAACTGAAGGTGGCATGGGATGTCGCCAGCGTCCCGGAAGGGTACCATCTGGCAATTTTGGATGACGCCGGGCAAAAATGGGTTGATCCGTCGGTGGGGCACTATTCGTTTACCGCGCATCCGGTGAACCGGTTTGAAGTGATCTTAGGTTCTGCCGCGTATGTTCAAGAGAAAATGAAGATGCTTGATCGAGCGATACCGGAACAGTTTTCCTTATCTCAAAATTTCCCCAATCCGTTTAACCCGGCAACAACAATCTACTATGATATTCCGGTTACCTCCTCAGTGACACTCCGTATTTATTCGATTTCCGGTCAGTTAGTCCGCACACTGGTGGATGAAACCGTCCCTCCGGGACGTTATGCGAAAATATGGGATGGACGTAATGAACACCATCAACCTGTACCGGGCGGTATTTACATCTATCGCTTGAAAACGGATCGTTTTAACCAGAGCCGTAAAATGCTATTACTCAAGTAAAATGAGGGTCTTACCGATGAACGTAACAGGATTCACGGGTGTGATGATGGCGATTGTGTGGGTCTGGCTGGCCATACTCCCGGCAGAGGCTCAAAATGCGGATACCTTAACTACCAATTTGGTCATCACTTCTAACATCAAACATGCGGCAATTTATATCAATGGGGATTCCACAGGTAAGCATACCCCCACCATATTTAAAAACCTACCGGAAGGGAAATATACCATCGAATTGGTCGAAAAATATGGTAAGAAATTGGAAAAAGTGATCCAAATCTATGCCGGTCAAGATAATGAAGTCCAACTCGATTTTTATGTAGGGCAATTTACGATTGATTCCAATTTGCCGCTGGACTCGATAGTCGTGAATGGGAATCGGGTCGAAGCGGTGGTTCCCGTCACATTTGATCATATGCCCGCGGGTGATTACTCCGTGCAGGTATATGAGTCCTATGGAAATAGCCTCAGCCAGAAATTTTTCCTTTCCCCCGGTGATTCCCTGTTTTTGCCCCTCAATTTTAGTCTGGGAGATTTAGAAGTTAAATCGAATCTCAAACATGCCGCCGTCTGGCTCAATGGTAAATTGACCGGTCAAACGGTACCGGCATTATTAACCGATTTAGCCGAAGGAATTTACGATGTGATGGTGGTTTCTGCCGATGGAAAGTATAAAATCGGGCAGACTATCAAGCTGAAACAGGGCAGTAACACCTTGAATTTAGCCTTTGAACAGAAAAATAAATGGCACTATTATCTATATGGGGCGGTAGCGGCAGGAGTAGGCGGGACGGTTTACCTGTTGACGCGTAAAGAGCAAGCCCCGGAAAAAGAAGGCATTCCCAATCCGCCGGATTTTCCCCGTTGAGCGGATACAGAAGGGTAAAAGCGCACGTTGGTACAACATAACCCATTATTTATGACGGGATTATAAAAAAAACAGACCTCCCTAAAAAGGGGCGGTCTGTTTTTTTAGGAAATGCGCGAAGCTTTTTTTACTTGCCTGTTGGTTTTGGTTATGATATGTTCACCTTATGTAGTTCCGGCGACGGGGATGTCTCTTCGGCGGGTTGATCCAGATCGGGGAAAAGCCTGCTAATTTCCTTCATCAGAATTTCGAGGGTAAATGGTTTTTTCATCAGGCTATCAATACCCCATTTATCTTTTTCAAGGATAAATTTCGCTTGCGTATAAACCGCTGTTAGTAAAATGATTTTTGCATTCGGATTAATATATTCTTTGATTCGCTTACTGGCTTCAAAGCCGTTGATCTGCGGCATAAGACCATCCATAATGATCAGCGCCACTTCGGGATCACGCGAGAGCGCCACAGCTTCCTGCCCATCGTGTGCTACAATAACATCAAACCCTTGACGTTTTAAGCCCAACTGTAGAATTTTTGCTAATTTCGGATCGTCATCAGCAATTAAAATTTTCCCGTAAAACCGCATAGGTACCCCCTGTCTAGTTATTTATCTATACTGAAAAAATCTTCACCAGATTTCGCAACAGCCAACTCTTTCTCACTCGATATAGCGTATCATGCTAGATCAATGCCACCAAAGGAGGGTAATTCGATGTCATCTTATGTCACGTCTATTTCATTGATTATAATAGGCTTATCGCAGTTGGTATATGCAGAAGATTATCCCTTTACACCGGAAGACATTCAAGCGGCGGCGACCATTATTGGTCTGGAGTTCACGGCAACAGAGCGTGATTCTATGCAGGAGGCATTAAATATACAACGCCAGAGCTACGAGACATTGCGAACGATTTCGCTGGAAAATTCGATTCCTCCGGCGTTGCAGTTCAACCCCATTCCAGTCGGCTTTACGGCACGAGAGGCAATCCGCTCACAAATCGATTCCACCCTCAGCGATGCCACCTTACCGGAAGTAACTCGCCCGGCAAACCTCGCCGATCTGGCATTTTATTCAATTCGAGAATTAACGTACCTCATCCACCAACGGGAGATTTCCTGTGTAGAATTGACCCAGCTTTACCTTGACCGGTTGCGCACTTACGGAGATACCTTACAATGCGTGATTACCCTAACCGAGGAACGCGCATTAGCACAAGCAAAAAAGCTTGATGCGGAACTCGCTGCAGGCAAATCTCGTGGTATTCTGCATGGGATTCCATTTGGCGCGAAAGATTTATTGGCGGTTAAAGGATACCGGACGACATGGGGTGCGATGCCTTACAAAGATCAAGTGATCGATCAGGACGCCACAGTGATCCAGAAGTTAGAGGCAGCCGGTGCGGTTTTGGTTGCTAAATTAACGTTAGGTGCGTTGGCGTGGGGGGATGTCTGGTTTGGTGGGAAGACTAAAAATCCGTGGGACTTAGCACAAGGTTCTAGCGGCTCCTCGGCGGGTTCTGCGGCGGCAACGGCGGCGGGTTTAGTCCCGTTTGCACTTGGCTCGGAAACGTGGGGGTCCATTGTTTCACCTTCAACCCGGTGCGGGACGACCGGTTTACGCCCCACCTATGGGAGAGTCAGCCGTACCGGGGCAATGGCACTTAGTTGGACAATGGATAAATTGGGTCCCATCTGCCGTAGCGCCGATGATTGTGCCCTCGTTTTTGCCGCTATTCACGGATCGGATGGTATCGATCAAACGGTGGGAGATCATCCGTTTAGTTACCCAATGAATCCGGCGAACCCAATCGATTTAAGTGCTTTGAAAATTGGTTATCTAAAACAGGCATTTGAAGATACCTCCGCGGAATATGCCGCCCAACAACCGTTCGATCAGGCGACGTTAATCACCCTAAAAGAACTGGGTGCCGAATTAATCCCTATCGAGCTACCCGATTATCCAGTGGAGGCGATCAGTTTTATTCTCAGTGCAGAAGCCGCCGCCGCGTTTGACGAATTGACACGGATGGATCAAGATGATCTGTTGGTACGGCAAATCCAAAACGCCTGGCCCAATGTGTTCCGTGCCTCGCGCTTGATTCCGGCAGTGGAATATATCAATGCCAATCGTCTGCGGTATCAAATTATTCAGGCAATGGCGCGCCTGTTTGAGAAGGTCGATTTGTATATTTCGCCGTCATTTGGTAGCAATAACCTATTATTGACCAACCTTACCGGACATCCGTGTGTGGTGTTACCGAACGGATTCGATCCCGAAGGACATCCAAAGAGCATTACGCTCACCGGTAATTTGTACGATGAAGCGACTATTTTAGCCGTTGCCAGAGTGTTACAAGACGCCACCTCGTACCACCAGCAACACCCGCCGCGGTTCCGCTAATCCGGCATGACGGTTTTTTTAGGTCTTACCCCGTTATTTTCAGAACATTCAAAGTGATACGGTGCAAAATGGACTCACTTCAACTTATTTCGGAACGCATTATTCATTATAAGCAACTGATGATCAAGGTCAAACAACAACAAAACCGCCCCGAAATAGAGGCGGTTTATCTGGATAAATATCAAGGTGTTATTGACGAATTGGAATTTCTGAAACAACAATTGGAAGAACCACCGGAGACGGCTGGTTTGTTTGAAGATTAGTCCCAGCGCAAGCCGACAATTTCAAATCCATCAATAGCGTGATTCCAACGCAAGTAAACTTCCACCCAGGATTGCCATTCCGGGGGCGTGTGGTGTCCTTTTTGGAGTGTTACTTTGAGGAAGTTCCGGCTCATCACGCCTTCCGTCATTTTATCGGGTAATAGCAGGCAGTGATCCCCCGTCCGCAGTTCCTGAAATGACATTAACTGATTTGCATTTTGCTCCATTTCATACCGATATACTACCGGATAAGCGGTCGTGTCTGTAAAGCAAAGATGCCCTTCATGTACCTCAAATTGTCCCTTGCGGTTCGGTTCGAGGTCTGGTACATGACCGGTATGGTAATGGGAACAGCCCCAACAGAACCACAGCCCGCTTAAAAATGCGAAATAGCGAATGATAATCATTGCAAACCTCATGGCAAAGGATAACAGATAGTCTGCCATAAGATTACGAGAGGATATGGGAAAAGTCAACCCTAAAGAGACCATAAAATTTTTAACGGTAATTCTATTTGATCTATATTTTAGTAGCACCACCGGGCATACGGTCGATTCAGGAGAATGAAATACGCCAGATTCGTAATTTTATCCTAGACGAACCTCGATATTTTATGTAAGTTTTAGAGACTCATTCGACAAATGAGTCGTCAGGTGGAGCAAATCCGTTGGGTGACATGACACACTGTTCTAAAAGCCGGGTTCATTCAAAAGTGGCAACATTTTGGTATGTACCTTAAATCCAATAAACTGTTTTTTGATGAGTGATTATGATCCGGGCACAAGGTCTAACTAAAATTTATTCGGATAAAGAGCGTGGTGAATTTAAAGCCGCCGAAAATATATCGTTTGAGTGTGAACCGGGCAGTGTGTTCGGGTTGTTGGGTCCCAACGGTGCGGGTAAAACCACCACCCTACGGATGCTGGCTACGTTGATTAAACCAACACGCGGTACAGCAACCATCAACGGGTTTGATATTGTGAAAGAAGCCCGAAAAGTTCGGGAAAACATCGGTTTTATGACCGGCGAAACCGCCATTTATGACCGGTTGACGGCACGAGAGATGATCCGTTACTTTGGACAATTATTTGGTCTGGAAAAAGAGAAACTCGACCAGCGGATAGAGGCCATTTTAGACCTGCTTGATATGCGTCATTTTGCCGATAAACGAAATGATAAGCTGTCAACCGGCATGAGACAAAAAGTTTCGATTGCCCGCACGATTGTGCACGATCCGCCCTGCCTGATTTTAGATGAACCCACTACCGGTTTGGATGTGTTGACTTCCAAAACCATTGTGGATTTTATTCATCAGGCGCGGGAAATGGGCAAAAGTGTGCTTTTCTCCACGCACATCATGAGCGAAGCGGAACGGCTTTGTGACCAGATTGCCATCATCCACAACGGGCATATCTTGGCGATTGGCTCCATTGAGGAGTTAAAAACAAAAGCGCAGGCTCACACCTTAGAGGATATGTTTATCAACATGGTCAATCAAACGGAAATTGACGGCACGGATGAGGCTCACCATTGATCACGGTTTTATTTCTTTGGCCGGTTCAGTCTGAATTACAAGCCTATTTTCGGCAGGGTTTACAAGACCTGCCCCGTATAAACTTGATCTTCCCCCCCAAAGCCTCCCCGGAGGAATTGCTCCAATATGCACCCCACGCTGACGTGATGGTCGGTTGGCGACCCACATTGGAATTGCTAACCGCCGCCCGCAATCTCAAATTAGTTATCAATCCCGGGGCAGGTGTGCAGCATCTGATTCCCATGTTTCGGAAAATCAATCAAATTCGTCCGGTGGCATTAGCGAACGGGCACGGAAATTCTTATTTTACGGCTCAACATGCTGTGGCGTTGCTCCTCACTTTGATGAATCGAGTGGTAGCCCATCACAATTGGCTTGCCGCGGGCAAATGGCGTACCGGAGATGACGATGCCGCCTCCATCCCATTACGGGATAAAACGGTGGGCTTATTGGGTTACGGTGCGATCAACCGCCGGGTGCATCGCTTTTTGAGCGGGTTTGACATAGATTTTGCTATCTTACGGCGTGGTCACTCCGCCGTGCCGGTTTCTGTGCTAACCCCGGCAACGTGGTTTACACCGGCTGAGTTAGATTCCTTTTTGGCGCTCTCTGACATCGTCATGATTGCCATACCCCATACATCGCTAACCGAAAATTGGATTTGCTTACCGGAACTGGAGCGGTTAGGACCGGGAGGGTTGCTGGTAAATGTGGCACGGGGCGCTATTGTCAATGAGGCAGATTTATTCTACGCCCTGAAAACCGGCCTCATTGCGGGTGCCGCCATTGATGTTTGGTATAATTACCGTCCGGCACCGGATGCTGAGAATCATCTCTACCCGTACCATCACCCGTTTCATGAGCTGGAAAATGTGGTACTTTCTCCCCACCGGGGCGCATCCCCTTTTTCGGATTTGAAACGATGGGATGAGGTGATTGAGAACATCCGGCGCGTGGAGCGCGGCGAAAATGATTGGCTTAATCTTGTAGATTTAGATCGTGAGTATTAGCTGAATCTCTTTTCAGATCACCGGAGTTCTGTTGATGAACTTGTTTTTTTTATTTTTTATAGATGGAGGTAACTTTTATGACCGCAGTACCAACGATTTCTCTACGCGAAACCGCTGTTTTAGAGATGCCCGCTGCTGAGGCAAAATCTCATTTGCAGCAACGATTGAAAGACCTGAACTTTCAACTACAGCAGGAAAATGAGGCGTATCTCGTATATAAGGAAAGACGAAAATTCACAACGACAAATCTGGTAGAATTAGCGATCTCACTTTCTGACAAAGGTGACAAAACAACGTTGGACATTGAAGGCACTATTGAGGGCATTGGTATGATTCATAAAAACCGGTTGGCAGAAGTGATTGATAATATTCTACGGTAAGCGGCGTTCTGAGAGATTGGAGAATAAAAAAGCTGGCTTCAAATCGAAGCCAGCTTTTTTATTGGCATAACGTGCAACCATTACGGGCCCGATTGTGGTTTAACCTCGATAATCGGGTCTGGTTTCTGATTGACTTTCACCTGAATGGTGTCCGTGTTGGAATTGCATTTTAAGCCGGAATCATCCATGACGGTTAAAGTCACGGTATATTCCCCCGGCGCGGTGTAGGTGTGGACGGTGCGAACTCCTTCGCCGGTTGCTCCATCCCCAAAATCCCACTGAAATGTTAAGCCGTCCCCGTCGGGGTCATACGAAGCGGACGCATCAAATTTGACCTCATCTTGGGCACAACCATTACACGCCATGATTTGCTCTGGACCCGCTTCGGCAACCGGCGGTTGCTTCACAACAACTTTCATTTTATCCACGTGTTGGTTGCATTTCGTGCCGGAATTATCGGTCACGGTTAATGTGACCTCATACGTGCCAGCGGCGGCATAGGCATGGGTCGGTTTGGCACCTTCTCCGGTAGAACCATCCCCAAAATCCCATTGATAATGGCTAATTTTGCCGTCGCGATCCAAAGAAAGTGTCCCATCGAACGTGATCGTTTCATTAACGCAAGCAAACCGATCGGAGCCGGCATTTGCCAGCGGGGGATCATTCACGATAATTGTCACAGCGCCCGTACCGGAATTACACTCCAACCCGGAATCGTCTTTGACCATCAACGAGGCTTGGTATGTCCCCGGCAAGCTATAGGCATGGGTTGGCGTTTTGCCGTTCCCCGTGTCACCATTGCCGAAATCCCAGATATATTCGGTAATGGAACCGTCCATATCGGACGACGCCGAGCCATCAAACGTGATGGTTTCATCAGGGCAAACTATGTGTTGCTCACCCGCATTTGCCTGCGGCGGGTTGTTGATGACCACAGTGCGAGTATCGGTAGCGGTGTTGCACGCCATTTCCGAATTATCGGTGATGGTCAATGTAACTTCATACGTGCCGGCTTGGCTGTAGGCATGTGCTGCAAGAATGCCCTCCGCACTTGCGCCATCCCCAAAATCCCATTGGTAGGACACCACCGAGCCATCACCATCCGAGGATCCAGAACCATCAAAATTGATCATATCGTTGATGCACCCGTGTACATCCTCACCGGCATCTGCAACCGGCGCTTCGTAAACCGTTACAACCAATCGATCTTTATGGATATTACAGGTCGTTCCGGATTGGTCGGTGACGGTCAGCACAACGTTGTAAATGCCGCTTTGTGAATACGTATGTGCCGGTTTTGCGCCTTCACCCGTTGATCCGTCGCCAAAATCCCAGGTATAGGTCAGGGAGGTGCCTTCAGGGTCTGTTGAATTTGACCCGTCGAACTGAGCCATGTCTCCCAAGCAGATACTCTGGTCGGGACCGGCACTGGCGACTGGCGGCTGGTTGATAAACACGGTTATATCGTCCGTGTCCGTGCTACACTCTGTACCCATTTCATCGGTGACGGTTAATTGGACGGTGTACGTGCCCGGTGTGGCGTATGTGTGGGTCGGACGAACCCCATTCCCGCTGGTGCCATCGCCAAAATCCCAAGCGTAGGTCAGGGCGCCACCATCGGGATCGCTGGAACGGCTGCCATTAAACGTGACTGTTGTATTGCAGGTCGTAATATCATCACCCGCATCTGCTTGTGGCGGAGTGTTGATTATCACGGTCATCTGGTCGGTATGGCGGTTACAGGCGGTCTGAGTGTTATCTGTGACGGTGAGCTTGACGGTGTATGTGCCCGGTGCGCGGTAGGCGTGTGCCGGAGAGGCGCCCTCGCCCGTACTACCATCGCCAAAATCCCATTGGTACGAGGTGATGGTGCCGTCGGGGTCGGAAGAACCCGTGCCGACAAATTGAATTTCTTCGGCGACACATGCCCGGCGATCTTCACCGGCTTCTGCTTCTGGGCGAGCATTGACCTTAACTAGCACGTTATCAAATGCTTTGTTGCAGGTTAAACCGGAATCATCCGTGACAGTCAACGTGACCAAGTAGTTGCCGGGTTTTGTGTAGGCATGGTTTACTTTAGCACCTTCCGCGGTACTACCATCGCCAAAATTCCAGGCATATGTTGTGATTTTCCCATCCGAGTCGGTGGAAGCAGACCCGTCAAATTGCAGGCTTTGATCGGGGCAGGTGATGGTCTTCTTCTGATCACTGCCGACGACGGCATTTGCAACCGGTGTGGCATTGATGCGCACCGTCAATTCATCTGTAGCGGTATCGCATTTCGTACCGGAATCATCACGTACGGTCAACTTCACCGTGTACGTACCTTCGGCACTGTAAACGTGGGTGGTTTTCATCCCGGAACCTTCAGCGCCATCGCCAAAATCCCAAATGTATTGTATCACGCGCCCATCATTATCATACGAGCCTTCCCCGTTGAATTCCACGGCGGCATTGCACGTGAAGATGTCATCTCCTGCAACGGCGACCGGCGGCTGGTTGATAGTCACCGTGAGTTCATCGGTGGCAGTCGCGCAGGTGGTACCGGAATTATCGGTTACGGTGAGTTTGACGGTGTACGTACCCGCTTTGCGGTAAGCATGAGTTGGTTTTGCTCCCGAAGCAGTGTTTCCGTCGCCAAAATCCCATTGATAGGTACTAATTTCGCCATCCGGGTCGTAACTTTTTGAACCGTCAAATTGTAACGTTTCTTCAACACAGCCTTTCAAATCGCGACCGGCAACGGCAATTGGGGGCGCGTTGATGGTCACGGTGACCCCACTAACGGCGCGGCTATTCGTGGTTTGTGCGTTATCTTCAACCATGAGTGAGGCCTCATAAATACCGGGTTGGGCATAGGTGTGGCTCACTTGTGCACCTTCCGCGGATTCGCCATCACCAAAATTCCAGATGTATTTGACGACAGAACCATCGACGTCGGACGATTGCGAGGCATCAAACTGAATAGCTTCACCGGAACACGCCAGTTTATGATCACCGGCATTTGCCACCGGTGGAAAATTGATAATCACCTTCATAATATCGGTATCTTCGTCACAAAAAGTACCGGAACGGTCTTGCACCTTCAACTTGACGGTGTATTCGCCGGGTTGGGCGTAATTGTGCACCGGACGAACGCCGTTTACCGGTGGCGTACCATCACCAAAATCCCACGTGTAAATCAGTGGATCACCGAGCGCATGGGGGTCTGCATCGGGATCGTTGGAACCACTGCCATCAAATTGAACGGTCGTCGTACCCAACACGCCTTGATCGGGACCGGCATCGGCATTGGGACGGGCATTAATTACCACATCTACCACATCTTCGGCTTTGTTACATTCCGTACCGGAATTGTCTGTTACAACCAACCGCACGCGATATTGACCCGGTGCATCGTAAGCGTGGGTCGGGCGGGGACCGGAACCACCGGTGCCATCACCAAAATCCCAGCTATACTCGGTGATTTCCCCATCGGGATCAAACGAACGGGTTCCGTCAAATTGGATTTCCGTATTGGGACAGTCCTTAACCGGCTTACCGGCATCCGCAACCGGTGGTTCATTCACATTAATGTTGACCATACGGTTTGATACGGCACAGATAGTGCCGGAATCATCCTTAACCGTCAAGGTCACGGGGTAATTGCCGGAGGTGGTATATTCATGGGTCACGCGGATGCCTGTTTTAGTCGTACCGTCACCTAAATCCCACTCGTAGGTTAGATTATCTCCGGCGTTCACATCAAATGATTTGGAAGCGTCAAAGATCATCGCATTACACCCTTCCTTGATCGTATGCACTTCTGGGGCGGGTAACGCCGGTTCAGGAACTTTCGGCGCATCCACCAGTGACAAGGGCAACCCAATTTTGATCAGTTCATCATCTCCCTTGCCATAAAAGACAATATCGTTATTCCCTTCGGAGGGTTTTTCGATGTTGACGGACCAATCTCCTTGCAAAGGGGTCGGAAAGGTATGTACGGTAGATTCCCACGCATCATTGGCGGAGGTTCTAATGGATAACCGCTGGTTATCCGGCGTATTCAAGGTTAAACCGGCTTGCCGATCCGCATCAAAATTGTAAAGTTCTAATTTGGAGATCGCTTTTTCAATGTCCAGATCGATTTGGACTACCCGGATCAATGTTTTGGGGACTCGAAACGAGACTTCATAGGTGAAGAAATGTTGCCCTTCAACGGGTGTTCGTACCGTTTCGGACTGGCTCATATCAATTTTATAGAGATTGCCATCATTTCCGGTTTCACCGGTTACGACTAACTTAAAATACGCTAAATCGCCAATCTGTTCCCCTTGGGCAGGGCTAAATGGACCCCAGACGAGCCATTGTTCGTCGCGTGCGGGGTCAATTCCAAAGGTCTCTTCTTGGATCAAGTAACCGCTGGTTAGCCCCTCGGAGGGATTTGTCGTGATGGCATCAACCGTGTAGGCACCTTCACCGCCATATAACGCGAATTTGGTCTCGGTATCCCATCCCTCGTTAATTTCATCCATACGACCGCCACAATCGGGGTCTTTTAACCAGATGTAAAAAGGGGCGGCATCCACCGGCACTGCCATAAATGCAACTAAATTGAAATCATCGTCACCCCAGGCGGTCGGGCATTCAGGACCGAACGTGACCAAATATTCCGTGTTCGTATCATCCTGTGCCAGCGCAACGGATGTGATTCCAATAAAAAGCAACATAAGAAAAAAGGTACGGTACATCATAAATTCCCCCAGCATTAGGAGTGAAAAGTGAACGGGTTTTATACAGATAAAATTACGCTGTAATATTCTTGAGAATATCTGCAAAATTCTTCCACACATACCGGAAAGTCAGGATCGGTTTTTACAAGAGTACCCGTATAACCCACAAATCCGGTAGGTGTTTCGCTGAGTATTAGAGCAGCTCCTTTATGAGGTTGAATATAGCATCCCTCTACCATGATGTCAAAAAGATTATCTCTTAACCCCTATGGTAGGGATGAAGATCGTGTTAGAAGTCGTACGTCATGCCAAGAATGATTTGGAAACCGTCGCGGAATACCGGTGAACCATCCAGTTCCTGATTGAAAAAACGACGCTGCGGATCAAATACCGGTGTGATCGTCTGGTGCGTGAGGTTAAGCACATCACCCACGAGTGATAGGTGTTGCCTCGGAAAATATCGAATGCGCACATCAATTTGATGATGGCGATAGGTCTGATCCGCATATTGATCAACCGTTGCGATGCCGAGCAGGTGAACGTACCACAACGGTGCGATTGCCATTTGAAGTTGTGCCGTAACACCGTGCCGCTGTTGCCAAAAAGGTGACGTCACGTTTACCTTGCTTGCTCGCCACCAGTAATATTCAATGCTGGCGGTCATTTCAGCGCGGTCAAACCACACCGGACCATGCCGGTATTGCAGGCTCACGCGATCCAGTGTAAACTGGCCCGAACTCTCCCACCGGTGCTCTGCGGTTTCTTGCGCTATCTGCGTATATTGCTGGTATTGGTAACCCAACGTAAACCGATAGACATCCTGAAACGTCCGCTGGTAACTCATCGCCGTCTGGAACAGTGACTCCATTTCAAGCAAGTGATAACCATTTCCCGGTTGCCCACTATAAAATGTGTGAAATGGAGGCGGTTGGTGACGCCAACGGGTTGCGCCACACCATTGTTCATCTACTGAGGGGGAAAAACGTATCTCAAGCGCCGGGCTCGCCCCGAAGCGCGATTTGGAACCGGCGATTTCCGACCATGCGGCTGCCGGAGTCATTTGTTCCAGCCGGAGACCGGTTTGGATCTGCCACATTTTCGGTGACCAATGGTGAGTTAGATATACTGCCGCGGATCTAGGCATTGCCCGGTAGATTTCAGACCGCTGGCTTGAATCGGGCATAACCTCTTGGTAATCTAAGTCTAACCGGAACTGTTCAAGGTTCACCCCAAAGCGCAGATCATGGTTATGGTAGAGGTGGGACTGAACTTCAACAGATGCGGTGGTGATGGCATCATGGCCATCAAACCATACCGGTTTGTAAAGCTCAGCGGAAATCGATTGGGGATATACAACCTTTCCCTGCTCATCATAAGTCAAGTAGGATAGACTGGCAGTGATGTTCTTATGCTGGGCAGTGAAAATCGATTGGTCATGGTCAAGGTAGGTGAGGTCTGTTTTTAGCCAGAAATAGGGATTAAATTCGTACTCACCCCCCACGTGAAGCCAATAATGGTGATTTTTAACCTCCGGCAAGCCCCGTGGGTAACGCTCCCATGCCGGATCATATTCAATGGATTGGTACAAACTGATCAAACTTTGCAGTCGAAGTTCCAGATGAGGGAGCGCACGGATAGTACTTTTGAGATAAATATCCGCCGTTTGCTGGACAGGAAAATCGAAGGTTGGTGTTAGGAACTCCCGATAAGGTGTATCAGAGAGATTCATCCCGGCGGCGACGACAAAGGTACTGGGTAAATAAAATGGTAATGGTCCTTGCACCCTCACCCGGAACTGGCTGGCATGATCCGACTGAACCATCCCCAATATGTCCGAAATCAACTGCATTTGACCTTGGAAAGCGGTGATGTCCTCTGTAGTGGCGGCATTGATTTGCCCAGAAAGCGCTTTACCACCGGGGCGAGTCGTGTGAAGGGTCAATTCCGTGATGACTTGCGGAGGTAGTGCATGGAATAAACGAGCATATTTCCGGCCCGGCAATGCGACGCCGTCAATGGCATATTCCCACGATTGAAACGCTCCCAAATAGAATGGTGGGAACGCGTACAGCACCTGCTCCACCCGGAATGCCGGTAGCGATACGAGTTCCATACGAGGGATCGTCATTGCCACCGGTGTCAGGCATGATACTGCCGACGAGAATGGCAGCGTTAAATATTGCCACTCCATATTTTTGGGGGAGCGTTGTATTTCAACCGGCAGTAGAAGGGGGGCATCGCTGGAAATCCAGACATGATCGATTTGGTACGAAACATAGCCCATCATCACGACAACAACGGAATACTCGCCTACCGGTATGTTGGGGATAAAAAAAAGCCCGTCGGGACCGGCTAAGCCACCCATCACCGTCCCCTTGAGGAAAATATTTGCCCCGGCAACCGGTTCCCCTGTCTGGGCATCCATGACCCACCCTTCCAGCACACCGGTTGTTTTGGCGTTTGCGATAATAACGGTGGTAAGAAAATGAAAAACAAGGATGTAGGGTAACGTGAATTTCAAGCTATCCCCTTTGTTAAGGAGGTCTGTATGCGTCATGTTTGGCTTTTTGGATTGTTTACGGGAGTTGCTGGACCTGTGTCCCCACAGCTTCCTTCTAAAATCCTTATAAAACCACGAAAAAGGATGATATATCAATGATTTAGTGCATAGTACACGACAAAACTTGAAAAAAAGTCCATTTTCTTCTACTTTCTAGAACAATCCGCTCATTTTCTCGTTCTAAATTTGGAAGAAAGCAGACATGACACATTTGGTACCACTTTATCGTTTTTTGGGCAGCCATTTGCCATGGTCATTGCCTCGTTTGA
>RFFQ01000034.1 GCA_003697105.1 Gemmatimonadota bacterium
GGGATAATCCCCTTCAGGATAGATCAACTCCCATGTACTGCCGCCATCCACACTGATTTTGACATTGCCGCCATCCCATCCCTCATTGGTGGCGTACCAGTGATAAAACGCCAACTGGTAAGGCGGTTGGGGCGCATTCAATTCATAGTCGATTGTGGTCAAACGATAATTGGCAAAAGGACGGTAACGCCCGTCTAAATCCGTGCCCCAACAATATTGCCCTTCGTAGGCGGTAGCGGGACCACCGCTCTCCTGCGGGATGCCCCATTCCCAAAGACCGGTGCCGCTCCAATTTCCATCATCTTCCTCAAAACTTTGGGCGAAAGTCAAGCTAAAATCCTGTGTAATCGTCTCTCCGGCGGGGATCACAATCTCCATGTCCTGCCGGACGTAGTTGGGCGCATCACAGGTTAAATTGTAGGTATAATCGCCGGGGATATTGTCGATTTGGTAGAAGCCGTTGCCATCCGAAGTAACCAACGCAAACGGAACGTCGTCATATTCTAAAAAGATAGTCGCATCCGCGATAAACAAACCCGTCTGGGCATCGGTAACCGTGCCTTGCAGTGCGCCGGTAGGACGCGGGGTTAACGTCAGGTCAACGGTAATCTCTTCCTGATCTTCAATCGTGATCTCTTGACTTTCGGACTCATAATAACCAAACAAGCGACTATGGACAACATACGTGCCGGGCACCACATCGAGTACATATTCTCCGTTTTCGCCAGTCACGGTCTCAAAATGATCGCCTCCGGTAACCCACACTTGTGCGTTGGAGAGAGGCAATCCATCTTCAGCG
The DNA here is from genome assembly GCA_003697105.1 of Gemmatimonadota bacterium. GTDB lineage: Bacteria > 4572-55 > 4572-55 > J002 > J002 > J002. The sequence continues at coordinate 800 of RFFQ01000034.1, forward strand.
GTAATCGTACCGCGAATCACCGCGCTGGTAAAGCTCTGGACACCGGCAATCGCATTTGCCACGTTCAAGCGACCCCCGGTCACGGTGATGCCTTCCAACGCCGGAATCACGTCAACGCCTTCCAACAGCCATTGCCGGAACAAGAGCGCAATTTCACCCGGATCGCTATGATATTGGCTGATGAGGGCGGAACTTGCCGCGCCGTACATCAGCCCAATCGACCCGCAGACATGCGGTGTTGCCATGGAGGTACCGGTCAAGGTACTATACCCGCCGCCGGGTACCGTCGATAAAATTTGAGTGCCCGGTGCACCCAAATCAATGGTGGTAGCCCCATACGCGGCGCCACTGTTACGCTGGTCATTACGGGTCGTATTGGTGACGGAAATCAGGTAATCACTGGGACATGCCGTGGGAACGTCGCCAGTTTCATCGATATTCCAATTGCGATTTGCCGTGGCACCGGCATTGAGCACCCCGATTTCCCCTAACTCATCATAAATACCACACCAAAGGGGGTAATTATCCGGGTTACCGCCATCCACCCCAAACGAAGCGTTCGTTGCAACCACAAACGCCCCCATTTCACCGCCGGTTTCGTTATACGTTGCCCGGAGTTCTAAGATATAGCTATAAGCAGCAACCACAATCGATTCTTGTCCCGATGACCCTTGAACCGGCATGATCCGGGCATTCCAATTTACCCCCGTAACACCGAGTCCATTGTTTCCGCGGGCGGCGGCAGTACCAGCGACATGGGTTCCGTGGGTATCACTGGTAATATTGCCGCTGTTGTTGTAGGCATTCCAGCCATCAAAATCATCTACGTAACCGTTATCATCATCATCAATGCCGTTTCCGGGGATTTCGTGCCAGTTCTTCCAAAAGGGTAAATCGGAATGATTGAGGTCAAAGCCCCCATCGACAATCGCGACGACAATGGTATCTCCTAAAGCGGTCATACCACCGGTGGTCGTATCCCATGCTTCCGGGGCATCAATGTCGGCATCGGGCGTTCCCCCACTTTGCCCGGTATTGTGTAATCCCCACATCTCGCTAAACCGCGGGTCATTGGGGAACGTCTGGCGCAACACCACATTCGTGTGATTGAATTGGGCGACATGAACCAATCGATGTTGGCGAAGATCGGTTAGCACCTCGTCATCAGATAAAATATCCGTCTCATATTCCAGTAACCAGATATTAAGCCGTTGGGATAACACCTGCTTCGGTTGTAACTGAATGGCGCTAAAATCGGTAAGAACAGTCTGTATGGATGCGCCCGGTGCTAAACGCACCATGACATCACCCGGCACATAATCAATCGTCTGCGCCGGCAGATTAACTGCAATCATGAGGGTTATCCCCAGTATAAAAAACGTAAACTTCTGCATCAAAAACTCCTCTCTTAAATGAGTCAAAATGGATTAAAACGGTATGGCTTACTCCGTGGGAACGAAAAACAGGCGACGTGATAATCCGTCCCTTGGGGGATCAAAAATGAAATTGGGGAAATCAATTCGCAGTTGGGGGAAATTTTGGGGAATTTTAGTTGACAAAAAGTAATGGTTCACCGGAAAAAGATCAAGCTTTAAAACTAGCGGTTTTCTAGCCAAAATTCAAGGAAGGATTGTAAATCATGAAGCGACCGATCTGCATCTAAAGCCAACTGTTGCACATCTACAATGTTAAAAATACCATCCTGATTGAGATCAAATGCCTGAAACCGCTCCAATAACGCCACTTCCACCGTGATTAACTGCCCATGTTGCACTTGAAAATCGGTTTGGTAGGACACATAATCTGGGTAAGAAATTTCGAGATGGTAATCTCCCGCCAAAAGATACAGCGAAAAGTCACCTTCGGCGTTGGCAGTAGTTTCCACCGTTTGATCTCCCACGGCGCGTATCTGTGCTGGGAGGGGTAATCCAGTCGATTGGTCGGTCACCGTGCCTTGAATCTGGGAAAGTTCATCCTGTACCACATTCAAAAGGGCTTTATGGATGTTCAAGCGTCCCCCCGTTACAGTAATACCTTGCAAAGCGGGAAGGGAGTCCACACCCGCCAGCAACCACTCTCGAAAAAGCAGTGCCGAAGCGCCCGGATTTGCATGATGTGCTTCAATTTGTTCGGGGGTTGCCGCGGCATACAAGAGTGCTACCGCACCGGCAACATGTGGCGTCGCCATGGAGGTACCGGTTTTATAGCCATACGAACTGCTGGAAACCGTCGATAAGATCGAGGTGCCCGGAGCGCCTAAATCGATAGTTGTTGCGCCGTAACCGGCACTGCCATAGCGCCCATCGGAGGAGGTGGTATTGGTTACAGAAATCAGGTAATTACTGGGGCAGGCGGTGGGTACATCCCCGTACACATCGATGTTGATGCCCCGATTCGCTGTAGCACCCGCACTAATGATCCCCAAGGTGCCCATGGTATCGTACAAAGCGCACCAAATCGGATAATCCTCTGGATCGCCGTAGTCCACTCCAAAAGAGGAATTGGTGGACACCACAAATGCCCCTTCTTCTCCGTTGGTTTCGTTGTAGCGCGCTCGCATTTCGATCACGTACCCATACGCTTCGATCACCGTCGATTCAGAACGGGACGATCCCTGTACCGGCATAATTTGGGCATTCCAGTTGACGCCAGCCACACCGAGCGCATTGTTACTTCGCGCCGCCGCAATGCCACAGACATGTGTGCCATGACTATGCCCGTACAGCGAACCGGAGCTGGAATAAGCATTCCAACCATCGTAATCATCCACATAACCGTTATCATCATCATCAATACCGTTACCGGGGATTTCGGCGTAATTTTTCCAGAAGTACAAATCGGGATGAGACAAATGAAACCCAGCATCAATCACCGCAATCACAATCGTATCTCCCAGAGCCGTTGTTCCGGTGTTCGTGGTTAAATCCCACGCTTCAGGGGCATCAATATCGTGATCATTGGCTTGGTGGAGTGCCCACTGCGAACCAAACCGGGGATCATCTGGGACGGTCTCCCGCAACGTTAAGTGATGGTTGAATTGCGCCTGTTTTACCGTCCGGTGCCGCCGGATATCCTGCAACACATCAGTCTCATCAAAAATGGAAGGGTCAAAGGTACACAACCAAATATTCAACCGTTTGGAAAGGGATTTTTCCCGCCGGAGTTGGACCAACCGAAAATCGGTTTCTAACTGATCAAGGCGCTGGTCCGCCGTGACCGGATCATCTCCCTCCAATTGAATCAATAATTGTCCGTTGTTTAGATTATCTTCGGCACTGGTAGCGATGGAACAAACCCCTACCACAAAAATCAAGACCCAAAACAAGGGGTATTTCATGGAACGTAAACCTAGCAATTAGGCGGGTAAATTAAAGAGGCTATCCAGGGCTAATGTGGGGGAAACGGCGGAAAAAATCAAGGGTTTTGTTGGGTATGCCAATGCCATTCCAGCGGTTGGTTGTTCTGAGTAATCGCCGCCAGATGCCCATCCTGCGCCGAATGAGCAATCAGCCAGTGACGGTCGTAGTAGTCAATGCGAAGATGCGTCTCATCAAGAACCTCAATGATCCGGCACCGTTTGAGGTGGGCAATACCGATACCTACCGCTTTCAGTGCCGCTTCTTTCGCTGTCCAATAGCGGAAAAAGATGTGCCAAAGGACATCATCCGGCATCGTGATTTCTCCGGCAAAGAGTGCCTCAATCACAACCGGATCGATACCGGCGCACTGCCACTCTGGCGGGGTTGCCACATAAGCAAACAACCCCGCCGAACGGGGTTGAACCGCTTCAATATCAATACCGACGGGCTCCGCTGCCAGTACCGCCGCCGCATAGTGTGGCTTGTGAGTCAACGACCAATAAATGCCATCAAACGGGAGAGGCGCCTCGCGTTCGTCTTTTTGCAGGTCACCCAGACGAACCTGACAAAATTGGGCACATAAGTGTAAAGCGGATCGTGCCGCCCGGCGTTGGGCTTGTAATTTTACCGGACCAGTACGGCGATTGGTTTCTTGCACAACAGGCAAAATGACCGGATGGAGCGTCATCAATCCAACTTTTCAGCTTTCACCGGGTAAAAGGTCTCAATCATCCAGCAGTGCGATAGCGCTCTGCCTGAATGAGGCACGTTCGGCGGAATATGCGCTACACCCCCGGGTTCCAGCACCTGAGTTTCGTCCCCTACGGTCATCTCAAAACGACCCTGCAATACCGTTGAAAATTGCTCGTGAACATGGCTGTGTTCTGGAAGTACCGCATTTGGCTCGATATCTAAATAGACCATCGATACATTTTCCCCATGAATAAATTTGATGCCATATCCCGCTAAAATATTCTTTTTTTCGACCGTATCCAGATGGTAAAATGCCATAATGATCCCCTCTCTTTCCAAATTAAGGTCTAAATTCAAATTGATTGACCATTTAATCCATCACCTAATGTAACACAAACCTATCTGGCGGGCAAATTTTTTTTAAGTTAGGGATTAGGGGAACAAAAGCCGCAACTCCCCAACTCACGAACTCGTAAAACTCCCCAACTCATTTCAGCTTAATTTCTTTCCATCTACCGCGCCGGAACCACAGCGCCATTGTACCGCCTTCAAAAATCATGGAGAGAGAGACGGCTCCCCAAATCCAGTCGATACTAAGATGAAACACATAGGCACAAATGAGTGCCGCCGGCAATTTCAAACCCCAGTTTGCGATCAACGAGATGACCATGGGAGGGCGCGTATCACCTGCACCGGTGAAACCTGCTTGACAGATGGCGCCGGGGGCGGTGAAAATCATCCCTAACCCGACGATCAGGAGGTACGACGCCCCGATCCGGAGAACGTTCGCCTCCGTGGAAAAGATCATAATAGCGTATTTTCCACCGAAGCCGTAAAACAGGAAGAATAGCCCGGCAATCAGGGTTACCACCAATACCGATTTTTTCACGGCGCGTTCCGCCGATTCGGGTAACCCAGCTCCTAAACTTTGCCCGACCAACGCCGAACTTGCCACGATGAACCCACCCAAAAAGAGCCAGCAAAAGGAGAGTGCCCGCATCCCAAAGCCAAATGCCGCCAGCGCATCCGTACCATATAGGGCGACAATCTTAAAGGTGACATTGCCGGTGATTGGACGAGCCGTATTCTGAATGCCGGTAGGGAATCCAATCTTAATCAACAACCAAAACAAAGCCTTATCCAAGCGGGAATCTCGCAAGCGTGGCATGGGAATGGGTGAACGGGGGGTATAGAGGATGAACAGCAGAATACTCACCGAAATCAATTGGGCAATCACGGTTGCCAGTGCCGCCCCTTTGATACCCATTGCCGGAAAACCAAATTTACCAAACATGAGCAGGGGATCCAGGATCAAGTTGATCGCGTTGGCGAGCGCAAAAAGTTGCATCGGGCGTTGGGTGTCTCCGGCGGCTTGGAACGCGGCAGAAAGCACCATCCCCATGACCAGTACGGGCGTACCTAAAAACGTGATGTTGAGATAAAGCAAGGCATGGGCAGTAACATCAGGGGTTGTGCCGAACAGATCGAGTAATTCACGAACAAACGTTAATCCAGTAGTCCCCACCAGTAAGCCCATCACCAACGCTAATATCAGCGAGTGAAACGCGGTCAAGCCCGCATCTAGCGGGCGGTCTTCGCCCATCCGGCGCGAAATGACCGCCGTAGTCCCTGCCGAAATCATACCCATTAGCGAAAAAAGCGTCCAAGTGAGACTACCACTAACCGCCGCGGCGGCGGCTTGCGAAGTGCCCAACATGGCGATAAACTTCATATCGACAACGGTGAAGGTGGTCTGCAACACCTGCCCTAAAATGACGGGCCACGCCAAGGACCAGATCGTACGGTAGGAAATATGGTGTAAATCCAGCTTTTTTGACATTCACAGCTCTTTGTGGAAGACAAACAGTAAAAGGGACGTTTCGTAACGTCCCTTGCACTCTGAAAAGTAACAATCATGGATTTCCCGATAGGGCAAATTCCGGTTAAGCTGTAATGCCCAACCGATCCAGCAAAAAGCTAAAATCAAAGGCGGTTTCCTTGAGGCGTTCATAGCGCCCGGAGGCACCCCCGTGCCCGGCGTTGAGGTTGGTTTTGAGAAATAGCAGATTATCACTGGTTTTGAGGTCGCGCAGTTTCGCCACCCACTTGACCGGCTCCCAGTAATGCACCCGCGGGTCATTCAAACCGGTCGTTACTAACATCTCGGGGTAATCCTGCGCCACAACGTTATCATAAGGAGAGTAGGAACGGATGTAATCAAAATAGACCTTGTCATTGGGATTCCCCCACTCCTCATATTCCCCCGTCGTGAGAGGAAGCGACGCATCCAACATGGTGTTGACCACATCCACAAAAGGCACTTTTGCCAGCACGACCCGAAACAAATCCGGGCGAAGATTGATCACTGCCCCCATCAACAAACCACCGGCACTGCCCCCCATAATCGCCAATTGAGCCGGATTCGTGTAGTTTTGGGCAATTAGATGCTCGGCACAATCAATAAAATCCGTAAACGTATTTTTTTTGTGCAAAAATCGACCGTTCTCGTGCCACTCTTCACCCAGTTCACCGCCACCCCGAACATGAGCAATTGCCCAGATCACCCCTCGATCTAGCAAGCTGAGCAGGTCCGAATTGAAGTACGGCTCCGACGAAATCCCATACGAACCATAGCCATAAAGGATCAACGGATTTTTTCCGTTCAGGGTCATGCCTACCCGGTAAACCAATGAGATCGGGATTTCCGTACCGTCGCGCGCGGTGGCATAAATCCGCTCGGAACGATATTGGGAGGCATCGTAACCCCCGCGCACCTCATACTGCTTCAGGAGGGTGCGCTCCCCGGTATCCATATCAACCTCAAAAATGGAACGCGGTGTGACCAGCGAGGTGTACGCAAACCGCAATGTTGTTTTATCATACACTGAATTGCCTACCGGATAAACGGTGTACGTCGGTTCAGGGAGATCAAGATAAAAATCATCACCCTGTACCAACGAGATGATACGAATACGGATCAGCCCTTTTTCACGCTCCCACAAAACTAAATGCCGCTTGAAGACCATCACATCATCCAATTTTACAGCTTGCCGGTGGGGAATCACGTCCTGCCAGTGTTCCCGACCGGGGGCGTCCTCCGGTGTTTTCATCAGCCGATAATTTTTCGCATCCTCATTGGTGAGAATGTAAAATGTAGCCTCATGATGGAACAATTCATAACGCCGTCCCGTCCGGCGAGGCGCCACCAACATGAGTTCCTGATCCACCTGATCCGCGCCTAAAATCCGCACTTCGGAGGTCAGCGCACTCTGAGAAATCAACTTAAAATATTTTTTGCTTCGGGTTTTTTGAAGATACAGACTGAAACATTCATCTGCTTCAAAATAGATTTGCTGGTCCTGTGCTGGGTCATCCCCCAGAACATGCTGGTAAACCGCACAGGAACGCATCGCGTCATCCGAGACCGTGTACAATAAGGCTTGATTATCATTGGTCCACTGGAGGTCTGTTTTAACGCCGGAAATCACATCGGGCAAAAGTTCTCCGGTCTGTAAGTTCTTGATATACAAGGTATAGTCTTCATAACCGGTGGTATCTAGCACATACGCCATCCAGCGATGATCGGGGCTAACCCCAATCTGCCCGACATGGCAGTAAGTATGCCCCTCCGCTAATTGGTTGACATCCAAAATGATCTCTTCATCTGCTTCCAGATGATCTTTTTTGCGGGCATAAATGGGATACTGGTAACCGGCTTCCGTTCGGGAGTAATAAAAATAGTCATCGATCTGCTCCGGCACACTCACATCGGTTTCATTGATCCGGCTGACCATCTCCTGATAGAGTTTGCGGCACAGTGGCTTCAGATGATCCAGCATGGCATCCGTGTAGGCATTTTCTGCCCGGAGGTACTCCATAACTGCCGGGTTATCCTTATCCCGTAGCCAAAAGTAGGGGTCATCCCATGTTTCGCCATGAACGGTGACCGGATGGGGTATTTTTTGTGCCCTCGGCGGGTGCAGGATGAGGTCTGCCATGGGTGTACTCCTTTTTTCATGCCTGAAAGTGGGCTAAAAGCCGGAAAAGTGACGTGCCACCTTCATAACGGAGGGGCAAATTGTCCTCTCATGAATTTATTGAAATACGTTGAAAGCCTATTATACACCAAAATAGATAAGAATCCAAGTCAAAAATCAACGGTGGAGGCGCCGGTAGCCGGTGTAACCGATCAGTAACAACCCGGCAACCAGTATAAAAAAGAGATGAAGCGGAAAAAACGAGAAAAAGACGATCCGAATCCGATTGAGAATCCAGGAGAGCACTAAAAACACACCCGCCAGCATTGCCAGCCCTTGCAAAGTCCGGTATGCCGGGATGGACTCCAAAGGCAATCGGCTTCGGGAAAGCCAGATCGAGGCAAGCATATAATAGGGAGGTGCTGCGAGGAGTAACAAATCCGCCTGATGAACAATCTTTACCCAACCGCCGGTATTCAGGGCATACGCCACATACCCGACCCAAAGGATCAGGCAGACCAGTGCCCCCGCCATGTTGGTGCTCAGTAAAAACGCCTCTTCCCGCCGCCCGGGGATAACCATACACAACCCCCATGCCACCCACGGCGCGGCATATAGGATCACCATCAGGGGAATTTTGTAGTTGAGAATGAAGATAAAAATATCAGCAATCGTCACGGGGAAAACCTCTCATCTGGGTCAAACCTTGAAAAATGAGATTATTTTAAACCGGAGACACAAAAAATACCGGGAATCCGGTGTTTCTGCATCAACGGGCGCAAATACCGCCGCACACTCCGCACCTGAATGGAACGAAAATGAACCTCATGAAACCAACGCTCGACGGTTTGTGGGTCAAATCCAAGCCAAACATTGCGCAGGGATTCCCACACGCCAGCTTGATCATGCCGCAGAAAATCGCACACCAACAATTGTCCTTGGGGGCGCAAAACGCGCCGACATTCGCGCAATACTGCTAGAGGGTCTACCGCATGGTGCAAAGCTAAATTGCAAACCAAGGCATCAACCGATTGGTCTGGAAGCGGCAGATGTTCAAAATCACCTTGCCGGAAGGTGACATTCTGCATCCCGCGTTGCCTAACTTTTTGGCGTGCCCGTTCCAGCATCTTTTCATTCTGGTCAAGTCCGATCACCTGCGCCACATAGCCCGCCAAAGCCAACGCACAATGTCCCGTGCCGGTCCCGATATCCAGTACAGTCATTTGCTGGTGAAGCGGCATCTGCTCGATCAGCCAATCGATCCACTCTTCTGCCACCAATTGGTCTCGCACATCATCCCATTGGGCGTAATTTTCGCTAAAATAACGTTGGACGTGCGCTTTCAATGCCTGCTTGAGGTCATGTTGCGGGTTGAGCGGGTCAATCCGGCGGAGCAAATCGGCGTATCCGGTGGATTGCGTGAGGGTCCCCACCCATTCGGGGGCAACCGCGAGCAAATACTCCCGCCGGAAGTTCTCCCGCGCCCGGTTGAGTAAGGAGGTTACGGCACTCTGGGAAAGCCCTAAGACCTCCGCAATGCGAGCATACGATAAGCCGTGCACATCTCGCAATTCGATCACCCGACGATGGCGTTCCGGCAATATCTCCATAATGGAACGAATCAACAGGCGTGTTTCCACATCGCCCGGCGGGGACGACCGGTGCAGCCGCTCCGGGGACTCTGCCACCGCTTCCAGCCGGATTTTACGGAACTTGAGATAATTCAACGACATGTTTTTTGCCACACGATACAACCACGCCCGCCAGTTGATCGCCATCGTATTCCCCATCCGCCGTTCAAATTGTACCGCTTTGACAAACACATCTTGACAGATGTCCCGGGCGGTCTCACCGTCCCCGATCATCTGTTTGATGAAGCCGTAAATTTCACCTTCATACGGCATAAAATCTGGCGCCATCATGCTTCCTTCATAAAGAATAGCCTCCGGTTAAGAATCCTCCAACGGTGTTCTCTCGTAAGCACTCACCTTCAAAAAGCGACGGAATCGCTCGCTGAGAATCAGTGCCAGCGTATCCTCAAATTGGTCGGAATGTTCCCAAGCGTCCAGTTGCGTTTTGGCATATTCATACCCAGTTTGTACCAGTTGGTCAATGGCAGTGAACTCCAACAGACCAAAATCATCAATAGGCGGCTTCAGATAAATATCGGCTTCCATTGCCGCGACCTGACCCTGATTGATGCTCCGGATGACCTGTGTACGCATGATAATATGCACCAGATTTGGTACTTGCAACGCTTTTTGGAACGGATTTAACCAATGCCATAAGACCGTCCACGGCGATGGCAAATCTGGGGTTTCACACCGGATCATCATCTCCTCATCTGGAATGACATTGACCGAGATCACCAGCCCTCGCGCCATTTTGCGTATAACACCTGCCGGAAGATTATCCAACACCCCGCCATCAATATAGACCTGATGATTCTTAATCACCGGTGGGACCACCCCCGGTAAAGCCGTCGTGGCCCGGATGGCCTCCCAAACCGGACCCGTGCGATGAATAATGGTATCACTATTCGAGAGATTACACGAGATGGCAAAACAGTTGATCCACAGATCTTCCAGCCGGCGCTCTCCAAAGATGTTTTGCATCAATTTATCGATTTTCCGCTTGGATAACAATGCCATGACCGGCAAGGTTAAATCCTTTATCACCGAATAATGACCCAAGATGGCTTTATTTTGGCGGTACAATTCGTCATGATCCCACCCCATCGCATATTGGGCGGCAATATAAGCCCCGGCACTGGTTCCCCCAATCACATCAATGGGGATACCGGCTTCCTGCAGTGCCCGGATGACACCGATATGCGCTAATCCCCGCGCACCCCCGCCCCCCAACACTAAACCGATTGCCCGCCCGCTAATGATTCGGGCGAGACGATCAATATCCTCCTCACTTAATCCGCGTAAATGATGGTGGCTGGCTACCGTCCGCTCTGCCAACCACAAACGTGTCCCCGAAGGCGACACGGTATCCGGTGGATGGATCAAGACCAGTGCTTTTTGCGCCAGAGTGATCCGGTTGAAATGGCTTAAAAATGCCATTTCAATTGCCCCCGGGGAGGGGTCTGTGTGCGGCTCGGCGAGGATAAGCACCAAATCGGCTTGTTGTAACGCTCGCTCCGTCCAAGCCGTAATGCCGGGATCCGCTTCGTACACCAAAAAATCATATTTGATTTCCTGATCATCAAGCCAAGTGATCAGCCGAATGTTATAGGGGTCTTTCACCGCCAATCCTGCCGCGCCACTCCAGCCAATCATCTGATCCAGAGATTCATTATTCAAATACAACACGGAACTATAGGTTCGCAGTGATTGCACCAACCGCCGGCAAAATTCCCCAACGGGTGCGTCTTTGCGGTGCCCGATCACCGCAATATTTTTGGGAATGGAACCGGCTAACCGGCGATGCCGGCGCATATCATTGCGCAACCGGTCAATTAGGGTTTCCGTGATGGCAAACATCATCTGCGGGTACTGGCGGGTAATGCGTTCAAATACAGGCTTGGAAATCCGTGCCAAAACCGAATCCCGCACCGACCGGACGGTTGCGGTCCGTCCCTCATGGGTGAACATGGAAACCTCGCCGATCAATTCACCTCGGGAAAGCTCACCGACGATCTCAAAATCCCCATGTTGCGTTTCGACGACCACTTGCAAGCGCCCATTGACCACAATGTACATGCTGTCGCCAATATCACCTTGCCGGAAGAGGGTCTGCCCGTCCCCTAACTGCACCCATTCCACCAGATCGCCAATATCACGCCATGCCACCTCGGTGTGAATCCCGAATAATTCCGGTAACAGTGCCAATAATTGATTCCGCATGAGCCGCCGCCGGACAATATTCGTGAGATGGGTTACGGTCTGCGGGGATTCCTGAATCAGGTGTTCAAATGTTGATTTTTCCAGACGCACGAGCGTTGTTTCTTGTGTGGCAATGACGGTTGCCGTGCGCTGCCCGCCCGTCAGGATTTGCATTTCGCCCACCGGTTGCCCCGCCTCTAAATCCGCAACAAAGGCTTCCGTACCATCTGGTTTTTCCATAGTCACCCGTAAATTGCCATGAACCACCACATAGAGCGCATCACTGGGGTCATTTTGCCGGAACAGCACTTCACCGGCGCCTAACCGGATATACTGAACGCGCTCAACCAGATGCTGCAGTACCGGCGTCAATAAATCCGTAAACAGTTCACAGATTTGGAGGTCTTGCTGAATTTGCTCAGCAGGAGGAAGAGGAGTGAGGTATTCCATAGTGCTCCTTTGAAAAGTATGCGATTGAAGATACAGTCGAATAGCGATGCCAACTCGTGATAGTGCCGCCGGTGTATCACCGGACAGCACTCATTTCGGGACATACACTATCCGGTCATATTTAAGGACGTAAAGCCGGTAGAAAATCGAGGATAGTATCGATCAGTTGGGCGTTATGCTCCGGGGAAAGAATATCGCCTGCCAATACATGGTTGGAGGGGTCACCGGCTTCCGGGATTTCCACCACCGTTTTCACGGGAGATCCCCACCGCTGGATGTAGTGGAGGGTCTTTTCGGGATTGACTACCTGATCGTTCGGGGAATAAAACAGTAATAACGGCGTTTTAATTGATTCCAGTGGAAGCTTGCGCACGTACTCCACCAGACCCATCATCGGCAGAAGGGCAAGGGTGGGATAGCTGGTGGTCCAGTACCTTTCTTGCAAATCGTTCGCCGCATCCCACCGGTAGGTCTCCCCATTGAGGAGTGGGACAAACCGGTTTGCCCAGGGGAACAAAAGCACTTCCGAGAGCGGGTCCTTAGGACCGTAATTGGGCGAGATGAGCACCACCGCCAGGACGTCTGCCGCTGGGGGTTGCGTTGCCAGCCACGTTGCCAGCGTACCGCCGGTGGATGTCCCAATGAGCAGAACACGCTCCCCAATTCGCCGCCCGATCTCCAGTGCCTCGTCAGCATCGGTTAACCATGCCTGCACCGTCCCCGCCAACATTGCCGCACTCCCCCGCCCATGACCGGTTAAGCGGGTATAAAATAGATTCGCGCCCAGTACCTGCGCCAACGAATCACACACCGGCGCAATCTCCTGCCGCGTGGCAGAAAAGCCATGCAGATAAACAATGGAAACCGGTGTTTGACGCTGACTCGAATCCGCCCAGATGATGGTCTTCTCTGTGCCGGGAATGATGTCCGGGAACACTGCTTCGGATCGCGCTAAATATGCCTCCAAATCATCCAAATCATCCGGTAGGTGCCGCGGCTGAAAGGTATCATCTATTGCCACACGCGGACCCAGCATAAAAGCCACCCCCCCCAGCAGGAACAGAATCAACAGCAGGAGTAACATTCCAATTTTCATTCTCAACATCTCATTCCCCCTCCTTAGGGGCAATGCCGGCTACAAACCGGTCAAACTCGGGGAAATCCCACTGATCTAATATGCCCTTTACCCTATACAGGTATTTAAAAAAGACCATAAAACGCATTAAAACCAACACAAAACTACCAAATGCAATAAACTGTTTATGATCACGATCTAAATCTAAATAAGTTGGGTAGGCTTTGAGGATCGCCCGCAAATTGTCCGCCCATTGCGCCTCCACCCGCTTTTTCTCTTTAGTTTTGGAAGACGGTGCGCGGTTGGGGATTGGTTCGACCACGTTAAAATCTAGTTTAGCGAGGATTAAACGGGTTGTCAAGCAGATTTTAGTCCTAAAAAACCGTTGTCACTGGCGGGGCGAGCGGCAACGGTTTTTGGCAATTCGGTCGTCTGGGGGCAGTCTCATAGCTGGTGTGGCGGCGGAGAGTCCGTTTTGAGGTCTGGCTGGGGATGGATTACCCGGAGCGAGGCGGCGAAGTCGTTCCAGCTTTGAGGGCGGTCTTTAAAGACTTTGGTGAGATCGATGGTGTTCGCGGTGAGTTCCACCCGCCGTCCTTTAAAGTTGGGGAATTCGTACAGGATCACGGTGGTGCCCGGACTGATTTTAAGGGATGAGATGCGCTGGTTCCAGCCGATTTGGCTTAAATCGGCGAGGGCACTGGGCACATCGAGTTCAAGGGCGTCACCCTGATAGTAGGCGTGTTCGTAAATCCGGACGGACGGCGGCGCATCCGGGGGAGCAATTCGGCGCACGCGGAAGGAGGAGACCCGGTCATTCCAGGTTGAGGCGGTATTTTCGCGTATATACCTCAAATTGGGGGCATCGTGGCGAAGGGTGATCGAGGGTCCTCCCAGTTGGGCATCTTCATACAAAGTTACCTCATAGCCCTCTGCCACACGCACGGCGGAGATGCGGTCATTCCAACCGGTCTGGGCGAGGTCATACAAGGTTGCCCCATCGCCCACTGCCAAAGATTCCCCCCGGTAATAGGCGGCATCGTAAAAGATCACAACGGCTTCGGGCGTCCCGTCCGGCTGCCCGACGGTTAAGGAAGAAATCCGGTTGTCCCAACTGGTGTTTGCCGGGTCATCTCGAATCCAACGGAGGTCGGGGACACTTTCGTGGAAGGTGATGGAATGCCCTTCAAAACGGGGATCGGCATAGACGGTAACATCCACTCCGGGGTCAATTTGGATCGAGGAAATCGTATCATTCCAATGAAGTTGTGCCAGATCATACCAATATGTATTGGCATCCAAGACCAGCCTGTTCCCTTGATATTCTGGATGTTCGTACAGGTAAATTTGTTGCGTGGGTGCGGCGGTCACCCACCCCGCCAATAGCAGCAAGCATACATACCAACGTCGCCACATGGTTCAAACTCCTCAAGTTAAAAGTGGATCGGTAACGCCAATACGTTCACTCCAAAAATTTAGCGAAGGTATTGTAACGTAACAATACTCATCCCTATGACGACGGCATCTTCCCCAATTGCAAAAAATTTGTAGGCGTGCAACGCACTTTTAGAAGTGCGCTGCACCTGAAATTAGTTCTTGACACCCTTTGTATTTTTTGCTACTTTGCGCTACCGATTCCAAAGTGTAGCAAGTTAAGGAATTCCCTCAAGGTAGGTAATTCCTTATTTTTATAGTGTTAAGGAGTTCCGGTCATGAGAAAGATCATACTTTTCGGACTACTGCTGAGTTGGATGGGGGCAGTTGCCGGATGCACGGTGTTTGAAACAGAACGGTACTCTATGGCGTATTTGGAATCGCGTTATCCTGCCGATAGTGAACAGCGGTTTTGGATCAGCAAAAACGGCATCCCGGATGATATTCAAATCCGCTACAGTTACGATAAAAAAGTGAAGTACGAAACCTTCATCTGGCACAAAGGGAAGCCGGATGAACGCTGGATTTTATTTGAAAATGGGAAAGCGACAATCTTTTCATTCTTATAAATTTAGGAGGATGTTATAATGTCCAAACGCTGTGATATATGCGGCAAAGGGGCGATGGTTGGAAATCGGGTCAGCCACGCCAATAACAAAACCAAACATCGTTTTATGCCGAATCTGCAAAATGTCCGGGCAATAGTGAATGGGCAGGTCAAACGGGTCAAAATTTGTACCCGCTGTTTGCGGAGCGGAAAAATAGAAAAAGCCATACGCGGGCGCCGTTACACGCCGGAAATGGCATAACAGAAGAAAGAGTAGCAATTCGCTACTCTTTTTTTATATCGAGCCGGATATGAAAAACGTATTATTGAGTATGATTATACTTGCCGGTCTGGGAGCCGCATGGTATCTCGCCTACCACCGGGTCACGACCGCCGGTGAACCGTTGCCCGAACCCCATCCAACACACCCCGTCTCTACCATTTGGGCAATGGGTCAAGCGGAATGGTCAATGGCACAACTTCGGGCACAAACGCACCGTTGCCGCGAACAGCGAGAGTTTCCCTCTCCTACCGGCAACCGGCAGACGGGAGTGGTCTTCATCCGGAACCAGACAGATCAGAGGGATATACCGCCGTGGGAACGCGAGCACCGGGTATGGCTCTATTGGGGGTCAACCGCAATGGATTCCGTACTCCGTTTTGGGCGGGCGATGGTCAAGGATACCACCTACCCCAGCGGTACGCTACTGAATGCCACCATCACCCAGCGGCACGCGGATTCCGTAACCGTCAGGGGGACCATCGATCTGCCTTTGGCGGGATTAGCCGCCTTTTCGTTTGTGGAAGCCCACGCGGACAGCCTGTACGCCCTCGGGGCAGAATTGCCGGTGCTCCAGCAAGTGGAATTCGGGCTAGACCCCACACAAGCGGAGCCGTGGCGGTTTGCCCAGTATGCGTGGGAAGCAGCAACAGAACGGGTACTTGTCCGGTTTACCTCCGCCAAATTAGACAACTCCGAGATCGAACACCGCGGTCACCGGGATCGGGGTGATTTTCTGGTAGCATGGGTCGCTGTTGACGCCAAGCAATACCACATCACGGATATTTATCTCAGCAAAGAAGAATTAATCTGGTTAGAATAATGAAAAGAACATCCGATTTTTTGAAGTTGATCCTTTTGAGCGGTCTGTTGATCCTGTTAAGCGGCTGTTCTGAAAATGATCCGCCGACCATTCCGCCACCGGGTACCGGTAACACACCACCGGATACCACCCAGCCCGGTGATTTTGCCTACGAGATTTACTTTTCGCAGGTTTATTCCGGCAACCCCAGCGACGCCGAAGCCAACCCGAACAACGCCGATAAACATCTGGTTGCTAAAATTGATGCCACAGAACGGACGCTTGATATTGCCGCCCACGAAATCGATAGTTACCTTATTGCCAATGCCATCATCGCCGCCCACCAACGCGGGGTGCGGGTACGCATCGTTGGCGAAAGTAATTATGCGGATGAAAACGCCATGCAAAACATCCGTGCCGCCGGTATTCCGGTGGTGTTTGATGGGCGTCCCGAAAGTTTGATGCACAACAAATTTCTGGTGTTTGATGAACACCGCATCTGGACGGGTAGCATGAACCTGACGTGGAACGGTGCCAACCGCAATAATAACAATTCAGTCTGGATTGATTCCCCCGAACTGGCACAAAACTTCATCGCGGAATTTGAGGAAATGTTTTTACGACACGAATTCAGCTCCGATTCGGAGCCGAATGTTCCTTACCCCGCCCTCTACATGGCAGATGGTACTCTTATCGAGACCTATTTTTCTCCCGATGATGATCGCACCATGACCGTGTTACAACATGCTGTGGCACAAGCAGATAGTGCCATCCGGTTTATGGCGTTCAGCTTTACACAGGATGAACTCAGCCGGGCAATGGTTGCCCGCTTCCGCGAGGGATTGATTGTCGAAGGCATTTTTGATGAAGATCAAGCGGAGGGAAGCTCAGAGTATGCTTACCTGATTAGTCAAGGTGTACCGGTCATTGTGGATAAAAACCGTTATTTTATGCACCACAAAACGATCATCATTGATGATGACACGGTGATCACCGGTTCATATAACTTCAGCTACAACGCCGCCACCCGCAATGATGAAAATTTCCTAATCATCCGCCAAAACCGCGACATTGCCGCCCAATATTTAGCAGAGTTTTACCGCTTGTACCACTAGATAAAGGGCATCGCATCTTTAACGGCATTACACGATTCAGATTAGTCATCATACGCGGTGAAAAAGATCGGATGTTGCGGGGGGTGTCGCTCCAATTCCCGCCCGATTTCACCCACAATCACATAAAAGCCAACCGGTGTGGGGAGTTCGACCGGAAACGCGTCCCAGCGGAGACTCGCCTCGAACAAATCCTCACCAGCAACCACCTGCCACTCATTCTCCGGTGGTGGAACGGGCGCAAGTTGCCATTGGCGAGGTGTTGGATGCACCACCTGTAAATAAACCGGCGCTTGATGATGCCAGTAACGCGGTTCGACATCAATCCGTAAAAACAGATGACCGGCATCATACCCGTAATGGATCGCGTGGATTTGAGTCGAGGCAGGGTACATGGTACCCCCCCGGACGGCAGTATAAAACCCGGCGCCACGCCACTCATAAAAGCCGGTCTCTTTGCCGTCAATAACCGGTTGAATCCGGCGCTGAGGTTGCCGTACCGGGCTCGGACGCCCATTTTTCTTGATCGGTAGGTTCAACAGGGTGGGGATGCCCTTTTCCAACAACCGGTACACCTGCTTTAAATGCTCCCGAAACAGCTCATCAAACAACAAGATGTGCTCATCAACGTGCTCATCCCCATACCACCAGAACCAATCACTGCCTTCAGCAATGTAGATTTCGCGCCATGCGGCGGCTAAAATGGCCGGGTCACATGCTGGGTGTTGTGCCTGATAGGTTGCTAAGGTCTTACGGGTGACCGATACCGCCTCCCACGCCGCGTTTTCCTCTTCGTGCCCGATCCACATCTTAAAATTGTGATTCAACCACGAACCGGCAAACAGATGCGTGATCGTCTGTTGGGGCGGAAATGCGGCTAAATAGTCCCGAATGGTGGTGGTCTTTAAGTCCGGGTCATCTGACAAACGGCGATATAATTCGCGTAGAAAATCATTACCATCGTTGGGATAATGTTCCCAGCAATTTTCACCGTCCAAAATGACACTGACCAGTCCGGGCGACCCGGTCGCGGGAGTCAATTGGTGGATGGCATGTAAGCGCTGGATAAAATCGTCGGCGGCACGGTCGGGTGCCCACGTCGGATAGACAAAAGCGATCAAGTCTGAGAGAGTATGATCCCGAAAAACAATATCGACGGTCTGATCTCCCGCCCGCACCCGGTAGGGCTGGTACAAAAATTGGAGTTGAACTTGGGACCGGCGTAGAATTTCCTCATCACTGGCAATCCATTGAATCTGGTGGTTGGCTATGAGTGGGATCAAGGACTGCGAGACGCTACCTTCACTGGGCCACAACCCGTGCGGTGTGGTGTGGAATAACCGGCGGTACAGGGCAATCGCCATCTCGATCTGGCGGGCGGCATCTTCCCGGTGGGCAAAGCGTGTGCGGGGGAGTTTCGTATTCGGTAACGCCTCCAGAGCACTGTTGGTATCGATCAGCAGAGGTAAAATCGGGTGAAAATAGGGTGAAATGCTGAGTTCGATCTGCCCTCGTGCTTGCACTTCGGCATACTTAGGCAGAATCCGCGCCAAAATGGAATCTTGCGCCGCCAGCACATCAAGTTTATCCGCTTCGGTAAAATGGCGTCCTTGCTCATAAAATCGCTTCAATGGTTCCCGCAACATCGGGTCTATCCACGCCAAAACAGACCAGACCTGAAGGTCGCGCCACTCTTGCTCAGTAAAATCCGCGATTTTGTGGTGGAGTGCCTCCTCGTTGAGGTCTTCCTCGCCGCGTTTCAGCCACAATTCGTGCAAGCGGGGATATGGCAAAATCATGGTGTGCTGTTGGGCGGGGAATGCCTCTTTCAACAGGTGTACTTTTGCGGCTGGTGAAAGCCTATCCACCGGTCGCCGAACCCGCTCCAAATAGGGGTCTGTTTTGCCGTTTAGATAGCCCTCAATCTGCTCGATTAGAGAGGATGACAAGTTGAACGTTTGGTGAATCTGGGGGAACTCATCCAGAATAGCCACCATATTATAGTAATCTTTTAGGGCGTGCAACCGCACCCACGGCAAACGGTAGTTACCGGTACGGGGGTCTTCATACATCGGCTGGTGCATGTGCCACAGAAACGAAACATACAACATCAAATAGCTCCTTTTTGCGTGAGAACCACCCAAATGGTGCGAAAGATGATCTCCACATCGAGCCAGAGCGAATAATTTCGGATATAATAATAATCAAATTTAACCCGTTCTTGGATCGTTTGCAAATACCGCCCGTTGACCTGCGATAAACCGGTCAAGCCGGGCAACACCGAGAGGCGAATCCCTTGCAATTCGGGGTGTTGTTGTACAAAGTAGGGACGTTCCGGGCGGGGTCCCACCAATGACATATCCCCTTTTAAGATATTGATAAGTTGCGGAATTTCATCAATACTGGTACGGCGCATAAATCTGCCCCACGGGGTAATGCGCGGATCATCTTCTGCCGCCCAAACGGGTCCGGTATGCGCTTCTGCATCGGCAATCATAGACCGGAATTTGATCAGGCGAAACGGTTTACCCCCTTTTCCGGTACGTTCTTGCAAATAAAAAATGGGTCCGGGTGAGGAGAGTTTGATCAAGGTCACCACCAGCGGGAAAAAGGGCAAAAACAACAGCAAACCGGTCAATGCCCCCATAATATCGATCACCCGCTTGATCTGGTACTGCCAACCTTGAATCGGACCCGTCATGGCTTCTACCAAGGGGATACTATCCCCACTCCGCATGTCCGGGTTGACCAGCAAAATCTCATCGGGGTCTGGTGACACCTTAAAACTGACGTGTGGGTATTCGCACGTGTTAATCAGGGCTAAAATATCCTTGTATGATTGGTGCGAGCTGCGCACAATGATGAATTCATCAATATAATAACGCTCGATAAGCTGATTGAGTTCCGCCCGGGTGCCTAGCACCGGCAACCCTCCGATGAGGGTGCCCGCCGGTTGGTGGTCATCCACAAAACCGATCAGCCGGTGTTCGGTATCGGGATAAGATTGGATCTCGCGGGCAATAATTTCGCCTTCCGAAGTCGCTCCGACCAGTGCGGTGGTCTTGTAGATCAATTTGCTACCGAATGTATCCCACAGCAACAAGCGCACCAATAAGCGCCACCCCCCCACACTGCACGTGATGAAAAACCAAGTAAGCAAAAAGACCGTGCGGGGATAGGCATAGCGGCGTCCTAAAAAATAAGTTATCACGGTAATGAACACGAAGGCAAGAGTCGCACTGCGGAGCGCCTGCGCAAAACTGAACAGATTGCGGGTATATAGCTCTGAACCGTAAAAGGCAACTAACCAAACAACGGTACACACGCCGGCAATGGTGATATGGGTCTGTCCCCACCCCCAAAAGGGTTGTAAATGGGGCACACCAGAAAAAATATAAATTGCCAAACTAAAACTAAGGTTGATGCAAATGGCATCCACCAGCAGAAAAATAGGGAGGGTAAACCGGCGGAAAAAACGGATCAGGGGTGAAAATGTGGCGTCGTGCATTCCGTTTACGGATATCTCATAAGGTTCACAAATCGTGCAACGCGGTAAAACCCTATACTTAAAGTGGGGATAGGGGGTTGTCAAGCGCAAAAACCGTGGCGGTTAATGCCGGTACTTGATTTTTATCTTGCTGTAAATACCGAATATAAATAAAATAAATATCTTAGAAGGTCACAAGTTTGAAATCCGGTAACATTATATCTGGAACAACTGGAGCGCATCCACAACCATTCTCCCTTTCATGGAGGAGATCATCATGAAACTAGTTGTTAGTGGCGGTACCGGTTTTATCGGGCAAGAACTCGTCCGGCAACTTCTTCACGCCGGGCATGAGGTCGTTGTTTTAACCCGTCGCCCGCGCCCAACATCCACACCCCACCTAACGTTTTGCCAGTGGGACACCCAAACCGTTGATACCGCATGGGTAAAAGAGATTGCGGGTGCACAGGCGGTAATCAATCTTGCTGGCGCCGGAGTTGCCGACCAACGCTGGACGGCGCACCGGAAGAAAATCATCTATGATAGCCGGATCAATTCCACCCGTGCCCTCGTAGATGCGATTGGGCACGTTACGGAACGTCCAAGCGTGCTGATCAATGCCTCCGGGATCAGTTATTACGGGCTAAAAACCGGTCAGGTGACCGAAGATAGCCCTGCCGGAGATGATTTTTTAGCGCGTGTCTCTGCCGATTGGGAAGCCGCGGCACAAGCGGTGGAAGCACACGGAAGCCGCGCCGTACAACTCCGCATTGGAATTGTCTTGGGAAAAAACGGTGGCGCATTGGCAAAGATGCTACCGCCATTTTACCTCTTCTTGGGGGGTCCCTTGGGAGATGGCCAGCAGTGGTTCCCGTGGGTGCACCGGGCGGATGTGATTGGTGCGATTCTGTTCGCCCTAGAGAGGGAAACACTCCAGGGACCGGTGAACATGGTTGCCCCCCATCCGGTACGAATGCGTGACTTTTGCCGCACGCTGGGCGAAGTACTGCACCGCCCCTCGTGGGCGGCAGTTCCCGCCCCAATCTTGCATCTGATATTTGGCGAGTTAGCGGAGGTCATCCTCGGTGGGCAACACGCCATCCCCCAAAAATTGATCGATGCCGGATATACCTTCCGCTACCCAACCCTCAAACCGGCATTACAAGCGATTTTGAATTGACAAGCTACCGCATTTTCCATAAGATAGCACCCCCGGCGCAGAACGAACACCCCATTTCTGCGCCGGTTGTCTGTCTGTTCACAGTAAACTATTCAGTGAAGGAAAGAAAATCATGAAGCCCTATTTAGGTATCGACGTAGGTGGAACATTTATCAAGGTCGGATTAGTCAGTGATACGGGAACCCTGCTTCACCACGAAAAAGTCCCAACAGAAGCACAACGCGGTGGCGCGGCAATTCTGGATAACATTGTAGAAGGCGCCAAGCGCTGTGTCGCCCACGCGCAAATGGACTGGGATGAGATCGCCGGCGCCGGCGTGGGGGTGCCCGGCTTGTTAGATGCCGCCAGTGGGATTGTCCGGCAAGCTCCCAATCTGCCGGATTGGGATAATTTGCCCGTCCGTGACCGCCTCACGGAAAAACTGGGCATTCCGGTGCAAGTGGAAAACGATGCCAACGCCGCGGCGTTTGGCGAGTGGTGGGTTGGCGCCGGTCAAGGGGTCGATCATCTCATCGGCTTGACCTTGGGCACCGGCGTCGGCGGTGGATTGATTCTCAATGGCAAAATTTATCATGGCGCCATTGGAGCGGCGGCGGAACTAGGTCATATGACAATTGATCCCTACCATCCCTATGTCAAGGAGGGTATCCGGGGAAGTCTGGAAGCACTCGCTTCCGGTCTGGCGATTGTCAAATTCGCTACCGAAGGCTTGAAAAGCGAGGATGCCGATATTTTGCTCCAAATGGTCAAAGAGAACGATAACGAAATCACCCCGTACATCGTGTATAAAGCCGCACAGGCAGGAGATTCGCTCTCCGCGCACATCTACCACGAGGTCGGTACGTTTTTGGGGATTGGCATTGCCAACCTGATCCATATTTTCAACCCCCAAATGGTCGTCATTGCCGGTGGCATTGCCGCCGCCTATGATCTGTTTGCCCCGCCCATGATGAAGCAGATCACCGAACGAACATTTGAGACCTCGCGCCAATGCGTCCAGATCGCAAAAGCCCAACTCGGTGAATTTGCCGGACTGATCGGCGCCGCGGCAAGCATTAAATTTAAAGATTGATCTGGCAATAACATATTTATTCCAAGTAACTTGCCGAAGTTTGACAACGGTGTTGATTACCGGCAGATAATTTCATTGACATCACCGCTGAAATCCTCTAAATTGAAAACGCCTAAAACGCTCATTTTTTTAGTACGGTGTACTTTCAGTGCTTTCGCTTTTTTGGATAGGTGATTGCTGCGGTAGTAAAGGCCTTGACCTTTGGGTACTACCTCACGATTACAGCGTAAAATCTGTTTTTTTACGCGTCGGATGTTGCTCCCGATCAAAGCACACGTTGACAACCCGGAAGTATCGCAACTCATCTATCTTCACTTCAATTTTAGATCACAAAAAGGAAAATTCATGAAGACATTGAATCCCCAATCGGTCTTGAAAAACCCGGTGCATCCCAACGGGAAGAGCAACGGGCAACCTCATTCGGTGCCGGAACTCACCCTTTCACCTCATGACATGCCAACGCACCAACGACAGATACCGACCTTTGAGCAAACGCTATCGACCCCAGCCGGTCAGGTCATCCGGGCAATGGATGCCGCCGGGGATGACATTCCCTACCAAGAACCGGAATTTAAGATTGCCCTTTCCTCCGTAGGGCTAAACCGCCACCATATTCCGCTACAGATAATCGATCCATTTGGTTCTGAGACCGTTTGTCACCTGAATTGTACCGTCGAAACCCGCACATTTGTACCGGCGGAAAAACGGGGAATTCACACCTCTCGTATTGGCCGGCTGATAGCAGAACGCACCCCCACCGTTTATAGCACGATGCAGGAATACGCCGCCGATTTGGCACAAGCGATCACCCGCGCCGAATATGGCGTCAGTTCGGAAGTCCGGGTCAGCGGCACGCTCTCGTATCTGGAAGTGGTGAAAGGTTGGAAAACGGAGAAAAACAAAACCTCACTGGAACACTTGCAGTTGAATGCCGCCGCTCGCTATACCCCGCATGAATGCATGGAAAGTGCCGGTATAACCGTCAACCACATCACGGCGTGCCCCTGTGTACAGCAAACCTACAAACACGCGCTGCTCCAAGCAAAAGGGGATGTTACCGCCGCCTTGGAGACCGTCGCCCCCTTGTTGACCCACTCCCAGCGGTGCACCACGCGGGTCGAAGTACGGAATTTGAGCAAGCCATTACCCATTTTGGCAATGCTCAATACACTGGATCAGGTGCTTTACCGGGTTCAAAATACACTCCCGCGGGAATACGAACTGCTGTTGGTTTACCGGGCGCATAACTCGCCGCAATTCATTGAAGATGCTACCCGCCAGATTTTAGCCCATCTATACCGGTTGCTCCATGAAGATTTTGCGGATAGCTCCATTTATCTGCACTCCACCAGCATGGAATCCATCCATGATTTTGACATTGCGGCAGAGGTAGAACTCACCATGGACCAACTTCGCACAATGGTAGCGATGTAACATGAAGCGTCCGTTCATCCGCTTGAATATGGCTTCCAGTATTGATGGCAAAATCACAACCGTTCAGCGAGACACGATTCATTTAGGTAGTGCAGAAGATCGAGCCTTGATGGAAGAATTGCGGGCAGATGCCGATGCGGTACTCATCGGTAGCGGAACGCTGATCGATGAAGACCCGCGCTTGCTAGTCGAACATCCCGGACGGATTGCCCAGCGGGAAGCCCTGAAAGGCAACCCCCAGCCAATGAATATGGTGGTTTCTTCCACCCTCAATTTCCCCATCGAAAATAGCCGCTTTTTTACCCGAGATGCCGTGAAAAAAGTGGTGTTCACAACCCCTCAGGCAGATGAGCGGCAGCGAGAGGCGTTAAAAGATGTTGCCACCGTCATTACGGTACCGGCAACGGCAACGGGCCATGTGGATGTCGTGGAGATGGTCCAACGAATGCCGGATTTGGGCATCCAGCAGTTATTGTTGGAAGGCGGCGGCATCCTTAATTTTGCAATGCTCCGTGCCAATCTGATTGATGAAATATATCTAACCCTGTGCCCGCTGGTGATCGGCGGTGCCACCGCACAAACCACTTTTGAGGGTGCGGGTTTCTCCCACGAGATGATCCGCCGGTTGCAACTGCGAAGTCTTCGGGTCAATGAGGTTGGCGAGCTGTTTTTGCGATATGCCGTGCAACCACCGGCATGATCCCCCCCTGAGACCCCCACAAACACGAAACCCCCCGAATGTGAATATATTCGGGGGGTTTTGTATGGCATTACTTCGTGATAACATCGTTAGATTGGGGCAATTTTCCTTATTTCATCAACATCATCGTCCGGCTATCGCTAAAAGTGTCTGTAGTTAAGCGATAAACATATACCCCCGAACCCACCGGTTGCCCGTCTGAATCGCGCCCATTCCACACCGTGGAATACCTGCCCGCACTGTGGGCACCATGTACCAATGTGCGGATCAACCGTCCTTGAATATCATAAATAGCCAAGGTTACCTCTGTGGTCTGGGGTAATTCGTAGGCAATTGTCGTTTGGGGATTGAATGGATTAGGATAGTTACTCAGGGAATAGGACTCAGGGGTCAGGATGTGGGGTTCGGGGGTGACAACATCCACATTCGGGTCGAGGAACATCAGCATGTTATACATGAGTTCCTCCCGGCTTGCCATGACGGGGGTTCGCTGGTTGACGGCTTCAAAGCCAAATGCGAGGTAGATCAACCGGTAATCACCTTGATAATGGAGTGCCACCGAATTTGTGGTGGGGAAGAAGTTTAAAAAGCTCTCCGCGTCCTCCTGCGGTTCGATGACGTTGACGTGGGTTTGGTTATTTGCCCCGTCGCCACCACTGATAGAAACCACCATGCCATCACTAATTGGGTCCCCATCCACACCCTGTAAAATGCGCTGCCCGCTGGTGTTACCCGGTTGCATGGTTGCATGGAGATAATCCGTGTAGAACATGCTATTACCGATATCTTCCGCGATACCTTGCCCGCTTAGCAGTAAATTTCCGCCATTCTCCAAATAGGTCATTAAAACAGCTTGTTCTGCCCCGGTTAAGGTATTTTCCGTTTGGTCGCCGGTGTACCAAATAACCAGATCAAAGTTATCCAGATGTTCACTGGTGGGCACACCGAACAAGCGGTTATCACGGATTTGATAAGCTGTAGGCGCCGCCTCCAACGCACCGGTGTAATAGTGCAGGTATGCCGGATTTCCATCGTCATCATTCACCACCAACACATCCTGAGCCGGCCCGATGGCTACTGTTTGTTCGATTGTGGTATGGCTGCCATCTCCCCACGAAATCACCAGATCAAAGGAGACCTCGTGGGGTTCAATTTCGTCTGCTATCTGGATCGTGAACGGGTCATTTGTGTTAAGTACCATTTCGCCGGCGCCAATCGTGCCAAATACGGCGGTATCATCGGTGATCGTCACAGCATCATCCGTTGTAACCAATGTCACGGAGACATTTTCTGCCGGAGCAAGTCCATTGCGCAACCCGAATACCAGATTCGCGGTTTCATTTTCTTCGAGCAACTGGTCGTTATCGTTGTCTAAAATTCCGATCTGGTCAACAGCAAACTTTTGCGTTCGCGCCACATTGACGGACTTGACCACTACCCATTCATAAGGGTCAATCGCCACATCTAGGGGTTCGTCGTTGAAGGTGAGGGTCACATAATTGGCATCCGTCGCTTCAATTTGGACGGTTTCCAGTTCGTAAATTTCATTATCTTCGTTAATGGTATAATCGCCCCCGAGCTGCATCGGCATTTCAAACAGGCGGTCTCCTTCAGCCGTTTGGGTCTGGTAGAGTGCCATTTCGAGCGTGTACGTATTTTCGCTACTTTGCCACATATCCCAAAAAATATCGAACTGGGGATAGCCTTCATCGTAAATCCACTCATCAAAAAACCAATCGAGGTCATCGCCGGTGACGGTTTCGCACACCTGATGAAAATCGGCGGTTTCGGCGGTACTAAAGGCATACTGGGCGCGGTATTCGGCTAAAATATCGTCAAACTGGTCGGGATAAAGTCCGCGGAGCATGTGGAGCACCATTCCGGCTTTGTCGTACACCACATTGGAGAACAAAAATCCCGGCGGGGGGTCGTACACCGGATGGTCATACCCTTGATTTTGATACGAATTGCGCATACTGAGCACATACGGGCGAATATCCCCAAAATAGGCTTCATAATAGAGGGCTTCGGTGTAGGAGGCAAACCCTTCATTAAGCCAAATGTCCGCCCAGGTTTCACAGGTAATCATATCTCCCCACCACTGATGCCCCAACTCATGGGCATAGAGCCAAAAATTATGATTGATAGAGCCATCAATGGTATTGGCATGGAGGAGGGTAATCGTCTGGTTTTCCATTCCCCCACCAAAAATATGAAAAGAGGCCTGCCCATACTTTTCGGCTAAAAAAGGATATTCACCAAAATGATTGACCAGCGATTCCATCATGAATTGCATATCCTGAAAACTGCCTTCAGCCTCTTCGTATTGCCAGTTGAAAACGTAGCAAGGCATCGGCATTATCGTGCCATCTAACGCCTCGTATTCCAGTTCCAGTACTTCATAATCCGGGGAGGCAACAAACGCAATTAGATAGGTTGAGATCGGGTATTGCGTATGCCAGCGGTGGGTTCGGGTCTCCCCGTTATCTACAATCTCGCGGAGTACGCCGTTGGAGTACACATTCCACTCGCTGGGAAAGGTAAGATTCATAGAAAGGGAATCCGCTTTATCCGACGGGTCATCAAAACAGGGAATATAATAGCGCACATCCGACGGCTGGTTGTGGGTGCTAACCTCACCGATACTGGGAAAAAAATAGATACCGTAAGCCGGTGTCCCGTAATACTGAACAGAGACCGTAAAGGGTTGCCCTTCGTCATACGCCGTATCTAACGTGATGGCAAGCTGGTTATTCTCATGGATAAAATCAACGTCCGTATCATTCATGACCACGTTGGAAACGGTCATGTCCTCCATCAAATCCAATTCGATGGTTTGCAAACCGGCTTCCGTACTGGTAGCAGTCATGTGTACCGTCCCCTCGACCATTTCGGTTTCGGGATCAATCTCCAGATGCACATCATAATAGGTGGCATCAAAGCCGTGATCGGTACGTAAGTTACTGAAATAATGCCGGTATTTAGCCTCATCTTTGCCATGAGAACAGCCCGGATAGCCTTCCGGCTGAAACCACGGGGCGGAATCTTCCGCCAGACCATAGTGAGTCCCCAAACCCAGAAATAGACTAACCCAAATCAATACAAACTGCTTCATAAAAACCTCCTGACTGGTAAAAAGGATAAGAATCTGAAAAACCATCAATTATCAATGGGTATCCGCGGGTGTACTCGTCAAAAATCGAGTGGAAATGGGGGGGACGTGGGGATGATGAATTTCAAACGGTGCCCAATAAACGGTTGGTGACGAGAACCACCAGATTGACCCTAAAATAGCCTCCCAAGATACATCACCCCGCCAGTTTAATCAATTGTTAATTATTGAAAAAACTGTTGCGTAGAAAAATTGATTGTATTATATTCGACACGCTTAAGGAGAATAAGAACTTAACTTTAATAACATCAGTAAGTTATGAAGGTAACCATGATAAACGAACCGAAAAATAACCCTGAATTTGAAGACGAAGATGATGATCTCTTGGCGGATGACCTCGATGACATTGAAGTAATTGATAGCGACGAGGACACCGATGAGATCGATGAAGATGAGATCGAAGCGGTTGAGTTTGAAGATGACTATGAACTTTTCGATGAAGATACCGGCACGCACGAACAGATTGAGATGGTGCCGGTTTATCGTGCGCCCACCGAGCATGTGGGGTATTCGCTAGTCAAAATTTTACAGGAAAATAATTATTTGGTGGACATCCGCCAGTTGGAGGGTCCTGTAAATCAAGCAACCAAACGCACCATCCGCTCCCGGGATTTTTGGGGTGAAATTTTAGTACCCGCTCCAGATGCCCAACAGGCGTTATCCCTCATCACCAAATATCTGGATGTTGTCGAAAATGCGGAACGGATGAGTGTGGGCGAGGACTTCCTACCTCACCAAATTATCAGTGGGCGGATGCCACACGTAAATATATGAGAAATAAAGGATAACCTCCGAAAATACAACCCGGACATCAAACGATGCCCGGGTTTTTTTGTATCCAACACAACCCGCCGTACATTTGCCATATTTGCGCTTTTAGCTTGCCATTTTAGAGCTAAATCATTATGCTACATGCCATGCAAACCGAACATGCCTTTTTGTGCCCAAATTATCTCTTGGCGGGCACCCCACGCCAGCAACAGGCGTATCAAACGTTAGCGGAACACCATATTTTGCAGCACCTGATGAGTTTTCAACCGGTGTTGTGCGGTACAATCCCCTTGAATATCGATCTGAATACAAGCGATTTAGACATCATTTGCACGGTCACCAATGCCGACCGTTTTCGGAAACAGATTTACACCCACTTTAGCCGTTATCCGGCATTTGAATACACAGAACGGCTCTTTCAAGACGAACCGTCGTTTATTTTTCGGTTTGAAACCGGTCTGTTTCCGGTTGAAATTTTCGGGCAGGCAACACCGGTGGCAACCCAAGCCGCATTCCGCCACATGTGGGTTGAATACCTGCTCCTGCAACTGGGAGGCGAACCGGCACGGCAAGCCATCCGGCAACTCAAGCAAAACGGAGTAAAAACAGAACCGGCGTTTGCTCGCTACTTTCAACTGGACGGTGACCCGTACCGGCGGTTGTACGAACTCTCTTTTTTGACCCTGACTGAATTGAAAGCCCATATATCCCGATGAAATTATTTCAAAAATCAAAAACCATCCCCCCCCGTGCAGATTTGCACATGCATTCGGTTTTTTCTGATGGGAAATCCACCCCCTCAGAATTGGTCGATCTGGCAAAAGCCCACCATCTGACCGCCATTGCCATTACGGATCATGATGTGATGGACGCCTACCCCGATATTTGCGAGTATGGCAAACGCCAGAACGTGGAAGTGATTCCGGGGGTGGAACTCTCCGCCAATTATCAGGAGAAAGATGTGCATATTCTGGGTTATTTTGTCGATCCAGAACATCCCGAACTCAAAGCAACCATGCGCCACTGCCGGGAAAGCCGCCATGAGCGGGCAAAGCAAATGGTGGAAAAGCTGAACCAGCAAAACGTCAACATCAGCTTTGACCGGGTGGCTGAAATTGCCGGTGAAGGCGCCATTGGGCGCCCGCATATTGCACAGGCGCTGCTGGAATCCGGCTATGTGTACGAGTGGCAAGAAGCGTTTCACCGCTTCATCGGCTATCATAATGAAGCCTATGTGGCAAAAGCCGGACTATCTCCTGCCGAGGCATTCCGGTTGATTCATGATGCCGGCGGAATTGCCGTATGGGCACATCCGGGTAGTATCCGGCAAGACAAATGGCTGACAGAGTTTGTGGCACAAGGCTTGGACGGTCTGGAGGTGCACCATCCCGTGCACGATCCCCATCGACGCCGGCAATATGCCGCTCTCGCTCGAAAATATGGCTTGATACCGACCGGTGGTACGGACTTCCACGGGGACCCGCAAACTACCCCGGCAATCGGTGCCATTTCGGTTTCCTATGATGTCGTGAAACAGATGAAACGACGAACAGCAGACCAGTAACAGAGATCCCCCCCTTGAAATCTCCGGTGGAGTCTATTCTACTGCCAATGTTGGGACAAAATCCATGACGAACCATATCACGCCCCCTCACCCCTCTTTTGACGAACTTCAACAGCAATTGGATCACATGCTACAGCGCATTCATCGCATCCGGCAGGAGGTTCGCCGGCTGGAATCACCCCCCAACCAACCGGCGTTCGCACCCGAAGACCGGGAAAAACTGCTCCATGTGATCCATTTGATCAGTGCTAATTTGCGATTAGATGACTTGCTGGATACGGTTATTGATGTGTCTTTACGGTTGACCGGCGCAGAACGAGGCTTTTTGATGCTCATTGCCGAGGATGGAAGTTTTGACTTTAAGGTCGCCCGCCGGATAGACCAAACTGATCTGGAAGCCGAGCCATTTCAAGTAAGCCGAACGGTATTACGTCAGGTTGTTGAATCCCAACAACCGGTGTTTATTCGGGATACCGGTAAAGAATTGGAGTTCAGCCGCTCCAGCAGTATTGCACAATTGGAGTTATTATCCGTGATTGCCGTCCCTTTGATCGGGCGCTCCAGCCACACCCTGATCGGCGCGATTTACGTGGACAGCCAATCCATTAATCAAGTGTTTGAACCACACGATATGGAACTCGTACAAGCCGTGGCAAATCAAGCCGCCATTGCGATTGAGAACGCCCGGTTATACGAGCATGTGGAACAAGACCGGCAGGATTTAGAACGGATTTATGAAGTTAGCAAAGCGATCAATGCCACGCTAAACCCGGAGGAACTCCTCACCTTAATTGTGGATACCGCCATTGACATCACCGCAGCGGAACGAGGGGTACTCATGCTAACCCATCCCAAAGTTCATGGTACCTACGAACTGGAATTTCGGATTGCCCGCGATCACCAGAAACAAACCCTAGCGGAAAATGAATTTGACATCAGCTACACCATCACCAATAGGGTTTTGGAAACAAAAGCCCCCGTATTGATCGCCGATGTGGAAAAGGAAGTGGACTTGATCCCACCCAGTAGTAGTATTATGAACTTACAGTTGAAATCTGTGTTGGGGGTGCCCCTCCTGACCAGCCAACGATTGATCGGCATTATTTACGTGGATACATCCGCCCTGAGCCAGCATTTTACCAAGCGTGAATTGCGCTTGCTGAGTACGCTCTCGGGACAGGCGGCAATTGCCGTCGAAAATGCAACCCTTTATACCGATCTTCAACGCGCCCATCAGGAATTGACCGAACTGGATAAAATGAAATCCAAATTCATCAGCCTTGCCTCCCATGAACTGCGCACGCCCATGACGGTCATTGCCGGTTATTTGTATCTCCTGAATAACTTTCCGGAATCCGAAGTCTCGGGAAAAGCGCGTGACATCATCGGTATCTTAAAAAAAAGCATGGAAAAACTCACCAGCATCGTCAACAATATTGCCAATTTAGCCCGTCTGACCGCGCCGGATTATCAAATTGAAATGAAACCGGTCTCCATAACCCATGTGATCCAAGATGTACGGCAGGAAGTCACCCCTTTTATTGAACAGCGAAATCAGCACCTAACAATACAGCTCCCAGAAGAAGAAATATGGATTGAAGCCGATGAACAATCGATCTGGCAAGCGTTAGCAAATTTAGTGATCAACGCGATCCGCTTTACCGAAGATAGCGGCTCAATCCAGATCACTTTATTGGATCAAGACCAGCAGGTGGAAATCCAAGTAACAGATACCGGCATCGGAATTCCGGCAACAGAACATCACCATATTTTCGACCAATTTTATGAAATCGGAGATGTTCTTTATCACAGCTCTGGGCACGTGGAATTTAAATCCGGCGGTCTGGGTGTTGGGCTATCCATTGCAAAAATCGCAGTGGAGCAACATCACGGTAAAATCTGGCTGGAAAGCGAAGAAGGTAAAGGTAGTACGTTTTATTTCCGGTTGCCGAAAACGCAACCACCCCATTGACACAAATAGCGGCAAGCGATGCCATCCCGTAGCAAACCCCTAACAAAGGGAAGTCTCCAATGGTACATTCATGCAAAACCCTAGCAGATTTTGAGCAATTACAGCAAAATAGCTATCACAAGCCGGTTTTTCTATTCAAACATTCGTCGATCTGTCCGGTTTCATCACGGGCGTGGCAGGAATTTAAGCAATTTCTGTCTGCCAACCCGACTTACGAGTATTGGCGGGTGCTGGCTGTGGAGGATCGCGCTCTATCCCGCCAAATTGCGGAGATATGTGGGGTAACGCACCAATCTCCCCAAGTAATTTTGTTCCATCAGGGACAAGCTATCTGGCATCAATCACATCTGTATATTACATCCGAAGCGCTCTTGCAAGCGGTTCAATCTCTCATTCCTTCCACAAGGTAAGTTATGCCACTGGTTCTTATCCTATTGAGTACGCTTTCGTTAATCGGATTCGGGGTGACGTTTGCCTTGCGTCGCCAGCCTATCCCTGCGGCGAAATGGGTATGGTTTGGCGCGATTGGGGTCGGTCTGGTCGGTGCGGGTTTGGTCATCCACAACAGCCACCGTTTGGAAGAAGCGTTCACCCACCAACAGTGGCATCACGTCACGGGTCAAATCGTCCAGACCGAGATCATTGATAAATCCTTCCGTCCAATATTGACCTATCGCTATCTGGTGAATGGACAATCTTTTACGGCTCAATCAGACCTCGATTTACCTTTTTTTGGCGGGAAGCGCAATCGCCGGGAAACGGCGGAAATTATTGTTCACGAATACCCGGCAGGTAAAAGGGTGACGGTTTACTATGATCCGGCAAATCCGGCAAAGTCAACCTTAACCCGTGTGCCAGCGTGGGATATTTTTATGAAACTCAGTTTTGGATCGTTCCTTTACGGTACCGGTCTGGTTTATACCTTGATGTTTCTCTGGAGTCAACGTTCCAAGCGTAAAACGATAACCCCTTGAGAAGATAGGAGGTTCCATGCAACAGTTAAGTAACAAAGTCGCCCTGATCACCGGCGCCGGTGGTGCCGTCGGGAGTGGTGTCACCACCGCTTTGCACAAAGCCGGCTGCAAGCTCGTACTGGTGGAACTCAACGATACCCGGCTAATGCAACTTCGCCAACAGTTCGCGGGTTCAGATGATATTTTGCCCCTTCCGGCAGATTTAGGCGATCCGGAAGCGGTACAACGGCTGGTAGATAGTGCTACCCGCACATTTGGGCGGGTCGATTTTCTGTTTAATGCCGTTGGCGGTTGGGTCGGGGGTAAGCGGCTCCATGAGCACACTCTGGACGACTTGCAAAAGATGCTGCGCATTGACCTTATCCCAACATTCAACATTATGAACAAAATTCTACCGGTGATGGTCGATCAAGGTGGGGGTAAGATCATCAATTTTGCCTCGATGGCGGTATTTGGAACGGGAGCGAATGTCTCGGCGTATGCCGCCTCCAAATCTGGAATCGTGGCATTAACCCGAGCCGCCGCCGAGGAATATAAAACCCATAATATTCAGGTACATGCCTTTGCTCCCTCCATTATTGACACCCCTGCCAATCGGGCGGCGATGCCCGGTGCCGATTTCAGCCAGTGGGTCAGTATTGCAGAGTTGGCACAGACTGCCGTCTTCATTTTTAGCTCGGCAAATTCCCTTAGCAGTACCATCTTCAAATTTACCGGTCGTCTCTAAATCCAAAAGGAAATTCATGAGCACATTCACCAATTCAATGCTGGGATTAGCATTTTTAGGACTGGCATTTTTCGCCAGTTTATTGATGTACAAGCTGTGGGGGTATCCCTTTGATAAACAAAAATTGAAAAGCGAAGCCCCCCCATTTTGGATACTGGTGCATAAGCTATTGGGCTGGGCGTTTGTCATTATCTATGTCCTGCTGATGTGGCAGATGATCCCGCGTTTGTGGAATTATCAGGTGGAACTCCCCCCGCGGACGGTGATGCATTTAACGATGGGTTTGGCAATCGGCATCATGTTATTCGTTAAGATTGTCATTGTCCGGTTTTTTCGCTATTTGGAGGACCCGATGGCACCTCTGCTCGGTACGGGGATTTTAATCGCAACCTTTATTTTGGTCTCGCTTTCCGTACCGCTTGCCCTACGGGATATTCATCTCAGCCAGCAAACATTGGGGGGTACCGTCTTCAGTGATGAAAATATCAAACGGGTACAAAACCTGTTACCCACCGCCGGATTTCCCCCCGAAGCTGACCTGAAGGACCTCACTTCCATCAAAACCCTGAAACGGGGGCGCGATGTATTACAGAAAAAATGTGTAGTTTGCCATGATATGCGAACCATTCTTGCCCGCCCCAAAACACCGGCAAATTGGGTCAAAACGGTGAACCGGATGGTTGAACGCAGCCTTTTTGAGCCATACACCCCGGCGGAAACGTGGGCGGTATCCGCGTACCTGATCGCCATTTCACCCGAGTTACAAAAGGCAGTTAAACAACAACGCCAAGAAGAAGAAACCGCCGAAAACGCCAAAGCCGCGCTGGAAACACTCAATGAATCTTTTGAACCGGCAGAAGATAATACCGAAGAACACACCGGCGAACCGGAAGTCGATCTGGCAGCGGCTCGCGAGTTGTGCGTAAAACTGTGCAACCAATGCCATGACTTTTCCGAAATTGAAACCTATCCGCTGGCGTCCAAAGCCGATGTGGTGAACTTGGTGGATCGCATGATCGATGAGGGATTGGAAATCGAAAAAGATGAGCTTCAACAGGTTATCCGCTACCTGAAAGCGACCTATGTGACACATTAGTGATCTCCTCGTGAGGGCTTTGACATTGACTTTTCGACGAGATTCGTTACGTTGCATGACACAATTCATTCGTTTTGTGAACACACACCATCGCGAAGATATAAAGGAGGATTTATGGCAGTTCGATTACCCATTTGGCTACAAATAACGGTTCTATTCCTGTTAGGGGGCTTCACCGTTGTACAGGCGGCACCCGCAATTCCGGCGGATGTAGCAACCATTTTTGCCAATAATTGCACCGATTGCCACGCCGGTGACCTACCGGATGCAAACCTGCGTCTCTCGGCGGATATGATTTTTAGCTCGGCGGTGGGCAAACCGAGCCGCCAAATGCCGGGCATGATGCGTATCAAACCGGGAGACCCCGCAGGAAGTTATTTGATGATGAAAATCCGCCATGATGAAGGGATTCAAGGGGAACCCATGCCCCTCGACGAAGACCAGCTTGCCCCAGCCGACATCGAAAAAATCGCCGGTTGGATTGCGTCGCTTTCGGCGGCAGATGTAGCCCCGGATCAACCGGAACCGGTGCAGGCGTTTGCCGGGTGGACGGTCGGTAATACCCCCACCGCCAAGGTACTCCGCAAAGGGGAGATGCTCTTTCGCATCAGCCACCGCTTTGTACCGGTAGTGAACGGCGGAGAAAATCAGAATGCCTACGACGTCAACTTTGGCTTGGACGGTCCCGCCGTGATCATGATTTCACTGGGTTACGCTCCCACAGATAACCTATTGCTCAATCTCGGACGGACTAACGCCGCCGATAACGTGGAATTTAACGCCCGCTACCGGATTTTACGGGAAACCTCCGGTCAAATACCGGTTTCACTGGCGATACAAGGAAATCTCAACTGGGAGAGCCAAAAGGTAGGAGATGAAAGCCGCCTACGGGGTGAAGTCCTTAAATATTCCATGCAAGCAATTGCCACCAAAGCCCTTACGGAAAAAGCCTCGATAGCAGTGGTTCCCGGCATTCTGATCAATTCCAACAGTGCCATAGAGGATGAAGACCCGCTCCTAACGCTGGGCGTGGGGGGGCGCTATCATTTCGGTAATGGGCTTTCGCTCACAGCGGATTGGCTGCCGATCTTCACAGAATTGGACGCCGTCCAAAATTATGGGGTCGGGTTTTATGAAGGGGATGACCCCACAAAGGCACGCCGGTTTGATAGTTGGACGGTCGGCGTGGAAAAACAGGTTGGCGGGCACGTTTTTCAGCTCTTTTTTGCCAACTCACCTGTCATTGCAACCGATCAAGTCATGAACGGCGGTGATCTGGACGTCGCCGAAGGGGATATGCGACTCGGATTTGCCATTTACCGGATTTTGCGATAGGAGACTTTCAACCATGAATGTAAAATATATTATTATTTTGATGGGGCTGGGACTTTTGACTGTGCTGATCAGCAGTTGTGAACATGAAGTGGACCTGCCGGAAATATCCGGTGATGTGACCTTTGCCGACGTTAAAAGTGAAGTATTTGAAGCCAGTTGTAAATCCTGCCATATTGATGCCTCTAGCGGCGGTTTGAATCTCGCATCGTATGACAATCTGGTGGGGGTGATGAGTTCCAACCCCCCGTATCTGCTGATCGAACCCAATAATGTGGCAGACTCCTACATCTACATGAAATTAATCAACGATTCCCGCATCACCGGCGACCCCATGCCGCAGGGCGGGACCATCTCGCAATACCAGTTGAACTTGCTCACGGCGTGGATTGAAAACGGTGCACCGGAAGGATTTGTAGATCGTACTGTCGCGACAATTGAACTGGAGCCAACCGCCATCACAATGCCGCTGGGTACCACAGCAACATTGAGCGCAACGGCTAAAAATGCCGCCGGTGATGTATTATCCGGTGTTGATTTTGGCTGGAGCAGCTCCGATGAAACGGTTGTCACCGTCATGCCCTCTGTCGGTAATACCTCGCAAGCCACGTTGACCGCAACGTTCGCTGGAGCGGGGGTTCAATCGGCGACGGTTACCGTACAAGCCGGTGAGGTTTCCGCAACAGTAACGGTCACCGTAGAAGGCGTTAGCACCATCCATTTGAATGTGGAAACATTGGCATTGGCTGAAGGGGGATCTGCCCAATTAACAGCAACGGCACAAACAGCTTCCGCAGTTGATCTACCGACGGTCACCGATTTTACGTGGAGCAGTTCTGCGCCGGCAATTGCCACCGTCGATCAAAACGGACACGTCACAGCGCTCAGTGCGGGTATAGCCGAAATCACAGCCAGTTATGCGAGTGTGGTCAGTAATGCCTGTGAAGTAACGGTGACGGCAACGGATCCAGCGGAACGGGTAACCTCCATTACCCTAAGTCCAGAATCGACCCTGCTCGGTGTAGGGGAAACGGTCACCCTCACCGCAACCGCGTTTGATTCGCTAGGGAGTACCATCGATGTCACGTTTGACTGGACTTCGGATAACCCGGAGGTGGCAACCGTCAATTCCAGCGGAAATGTGACCGCGCTCACTTACGGAACAGCGAACATCACCGCCAGTGTCCGCAGCGGCGCCGTGGTCAGCAATGCCGCCCAAATTCGGGTGGAAGCCACGTTAAGCGCGGTGCAGAGTGCCGTTTTTAATAATTGTACGGGGTGTCATGGGGGTGCCGGCAATCTCTATCTTACGGATGGCGATTCCTACAACAATCTGGTAAACGTGCCAGCAACCGGCAACGCCAGTTTTATGCGGGTTTCTCCCGGCGACCCCGCCAATTCGTATCTGTATATGAAAGTTACCGGCGATGTACGTGCCGGAGATCAGATGCCGTTGGGGGGGCAATTGACCGCAGAACAGATTGAAATGATCGAAAACTGGATTCAAAACGGCGCACAGGATAACTAATCCACGCACACGAAATCTTTACAAAACGCTCGTTTTGCATTACATTAAGTCGAAGATCAACCCCCATCTTCGACTTAATTTTTTTAAGGATGAAAGGTATCTATCATGGCTGAAGAAAGTAGTTGGATAAGCTATACGGAGCGGTTGGAGTCCCTCACGGAGGAAGAATTGACACGGGTGATGGACACCCTTTTCCCCATTTTAAAGAAGGAAGGGGTTTTCGCCAAAGTGATCGGGCGCAATAGCCAACTTCAAAAGAAGTATTTCCCCGGGATGCGGATGACCAAAATTCAACCCTCGATGTTTAAGCGGGCAGTTCAAAGAGCAATCCGCTCAAACGATGATTTTTTCCTCGGACCGCTCATCATCGAAAAGTGGTTATCCCTTTATGGTGAGATTGAAATGAGCATCTCACAATTCTTGGAGAATACCGAGCAACTAGCGGCATATGAGGCATACCGTACGGATACCGATCCGGAAGCGGACAATTTAGTTTTCGCCGTCCACTATTTGCTATACCAACAACAACTCGACGAAGGAGACCTCCGGCTGTTCCTCAAGCTCAGTGGCGGGTTTGATGAACCGTTATTTATGCAGCAGGTACAACGCGCCGCAGAAATTGAAAACGCCATGAAAACCGAAAATCAAGGAGAAACATCGTGAGTGAACATGAAAAAAAACCATCCCATTTTATCCGGGACATCATCATTGAAGATTTGAAAGCCGGTAAAAATGACAAACGTGTCCACACCCGCTTCCCACCGGAACCAAACGGCTATTTGCATATTGGTCACGCGAAGTCGATCTTGCTAAATTACGGGTTGGCAAAGGAATTTGGGGGCAAGTTCAACTTGCGCTTCGATGATACCAATCCCATCAAAGAAGAACAAGAATATGTGGATGCCATCATGGAGGACATCAAATGGTTGGGGGCAGATTGGGAAGACCGGCTCTTTTTTGCTTCGGATTATTTTGACCAACTGTATGAATGGGCGATCAAACTTATTAAAAAGGGTAAAGCGTATGTCTGCGATCTGACGGCAGATGAAATCCGAGAATATCGGGGTACGCTCACCGAACCGGGCAAAAACAGCCCCTACCGGGATCGCTCCATTGAGGAAAACCTCGACCTGTTTGAACGAATGAAAGCCGGTGAGTTCCCGGATGGGTCAAAAACCTTGCGGGCAAAAATCGATATGAGTGCCCCGAATCTGAATCTACGAGACCCCGTGATGTACCGCATTTTACACGCCCACCACCACCGAACCGGTGATAAGT
Source organism: Gemmatimonadota bacterium (assembly GCA_003697105.1). Taxonomy (GTDB): domain Bacteria; phylum 4572-55; class 4572-55; order J002; family J002; genus J002. The sequence goes on from RFFQ01000034.1 coordinate 40,649, forward strand.
GGTGTATCTATCCCATGTATGATTGGGCACATGGACAATCGGACTCAATTGAAGGCATTACCCACTCGATCTGTACCCTAGAATTTGAAGACCATCGACCCCTTTACGACTGGTTCATCCGGGAATTGGGGATTTTTCAATCGCGCCAATATGAATTTGCCCGCCTGAACCTGAATTACACGGTGATGAGCAAACGAAAACTACTGGAACTGGTCAAAGGGGGTTACGTGAA
>RFFQ01000035.1 GCA_003697105.1 Gemmatimonadota bacterium
CGCCGCGCATAAATTAACGAGACATCATCAAAATAGACCAATGCCCAATCTGGATGCGGCGCTAAGTAACTGTGAATAAAGGATTCTTCGCGCCCATACCAATCCGCCGCCGGTGTACGCAGTACAAAATAATCAATACGATAGGTGTCAATGAGGGCTTCGAACCCCTCCAGCCGGCGCATAATGGTGCGGTAATCCTGAAAAAGGTCTTCTCCGAACACATCATTCCGCCCATCGATGAAAATCAATCGATCCGGGTAGAGCGACCAAATCAAGTAACCCCCAAAACTGAAGTGGTTGAACAGATTCCCTTGCAGATTCGCCTGCCGGATAAACTGGACTGCCCCGGTGGGTGTCCAGTTTTCGACCCCTAATTTCACCTGCCGGCTGGTATAGCGGTCCATTTTCAATCCAAATTTGAGGGTGTACAGGACAAAACCCATTCCGATCAGCACCACGGCCAGATGGAACAGTCTCCATATCCGCTGTGGAATACGATCCGGTTGGAACCCAGTAAACAGACCGGCAAAAACCGGCACCGTGACCACCGCGAATAACACCCGGTTACGGCTGGCGAGGATCGTCCCCACCGTAAACAAAATCACCAGTAAAATCGAGGTTATATCCCATATTTTATGCCGTAACCCTCGCCACAAAATTGCTCCAACCGTGAGAACCAGCACCAGATGGAAATAGAAAACAAAGGTAGCAGTGGCGTGAATGGGATGGTACGGCGACTGCAACTCCGTGATAACATTTTTGAAGGTTGGGTTGGTGACCAACCAAAAGGGATAGAAAACAGCGTGGTAGGTGTTGGGGTTCAGCAAGGAAGCGGCATAACTGATCAGGATGATCAACGCCAAACGGCGGTCCCATTTGCGATGTAGCACCCCTTCCACAACCGCAAATACCGTGGCGATACCCAACCCAAAGATAAAGCCGGAGTGAATATTAGCCCACAACACCGTGATGACCGGCAACGCCGGTAGCCAATTTTTGCCAAAATCACGGTAGTTGTATAAAATGAGCAGGAATACCGCGGTAAACAGAAAGGTAAACAGTTGCGGGCGTTCCGAAAACCTGCCGGTACTCAATAAGCCCAGCAACAAGAGGAACAGCACCGTGAACGCGGTGGGCACCTGGCGTTGTTCACAAAAGATCAACAGCACCAAAAAGAAGCAACAAACCAAAATCGCTTTTGCTACAATCACCCCCTCCAGACCACCAATCGCATAAACCCCGTATGCCAGCGCCTCAAACAACCATTCGTGGGTGATCCAGCGATTACCATAAGCGGTATATGAAAAAATATCGGTAGTGGGGATCGTCCGGTGCTGAACAATATATTCACCGGTTTTCAGATGCCACCAACTATCAGAATCTCCGATGGGGAAAATCGAGAGGGATAAGCTAATAGCGAGTAAAACGAGGAATAGCAGGGACTTCAAGTTCATTCGTTGACTGTAATACCAAACAAACGCTCAAAATTCGTGGTGGTTTTTTCTGCGATCACTTCCAATGGCACTTGGTACAATTCCGCCAATGCCCCCGCGATATGGCGTACTCGTGCCGGTTCGTTGCGTTTACCCCGGAAAGGTACCGGAGCCAACCAAGGGCAATCCGTTTCGAGCACCAAAGAATCCAATGGAATCTGGGTGATAAATTCCCGTTGGGGACTCTTTTTATACGTAATAGTGCCACCGATTCCGAGTACAAAGCCGAGATCAAGCGACCGTTTTGCATCGTCAAGTGTGCCGGAAAAGCAGTGCATAATGCCGCCGATATCTTCAGCGTGTTCCTCTTCCAAAATACGGAGGGTATCTGCCTGTGCCTCCCGGCAATGGATAACCACAGGTTTTTTGAGTTCTTTTGCCAGTTGGATTTGGCTCCGGAAGCACTGCTGTTGTTGCTCCGGCGTGGCAATATCTTTGTAATAATAATCCAAGCCAATTTCACCAATCGCCAAAATTTTGGGATGCCCCGGAACGAGATCACGAATTTGCTGGAACCATTCTTCGCCATGTTTGTGGGCATCATGAGGATGCAGACCAATCGCCGCATAAATCGCATCGTGATTTTCCGCTAAGCGGAGGGAACGCCCCGCGATCTCTGGGTTAAAACCGATCTCAAGGATCAAATTGACCTCATGGTCATGTGCCCGTTGGAGTACCTGATCCCGGTCCTCATCAAATTTTGAGACTGATAAATGGGTGTGCGAATCAATCAGAAACATAGTAACCTCATATAAATCAATGGGTTAAAGCATATATAACAATATTGATCCCCATCTGAAGTGCCGCCTCCCGGATCGCCGGGGGGTCATTGTGAACTTCGGGGTCTTCCCAGCCATCGCCCAGATCACATTCATAGGTATAAAAGACCACCAACCGCCCTTCATGGAAAATTCCAAACCCTTGCGGCGGTTTCCCATCATGTTCATGGACTTTAGGTAATCCATTGGGAAAATCGTAAAACGCATGATAAATTGGGTGGGAAAACGGCAGTTCGACCATCTCTTTTTCGGGGAAAACCCGCTTCATCTCTCGCCGGAAGGATTCATCCATACCGTAATTATCATCCGCATGCAAAAAACCGCCATGGGTCAGATAAAATCGCAACCGGTCAACTTCTTGTTCCGTAAATTTGATGTTTCCGTGCCCATTCATGTACGCATAGGGGTAATTGAAGAGTTGGTCATCCAAAATGGAGACGCGGGCTTCCTGGTCGGCAACATCAAGTGTCGTGCGCTCCCGTAAGCCTTTGAGGAGATTGGGCAGGGAAGATGGGTTGCTGTACCAATCGCCACCACCACCATATTTGATGCGCGCAATCGTAAATTGATTATAATCGATGTTCCGTAGCCCCTGCGCCCACATCACGCCGGAACTACTGATCAAAATCATCACTAACAACAGTTTTTTCAATAACGTCATAAAAAACCACCTCAAACTGGATTCGCTTCGGATGTTTAGCTTTCCGCAGGTCGCCGCCATAATACATTAAATTTTTGGATACCATACCAACCCCCAAGCAATGCCCAGTAGCGCCCCCATGAACACCTCAATGGGGGTGTGCCCGAGTAACTCCTTGAGCCGGTTTTCGGGCAACCGGCGGTTGAGTTCCATATCCTCCACAATTTTATTGAGAATAGAGGCTTGCTTCCCGACGGCACGGCGTAATCCGGCGGCATCATACATCACAATTAGGCTAAAAACAAGGGTCACTCCAAATAACGTGGAATCCAACCCTTCATGAAGTAAGACTAGCGTGCATAATGCGGTCACGGTGGAAGAGTGTGAACTGGGCATTCCGCCCGTTTCGGTAAGACGTCGAAAATTTAATCGTTTTGTGTTCATCCAATAAAAAATTACTTTTAATGCCTGCGCAATCCATCCCGCTGAAAGCGAAATAAATAGAATGGCAATACTCATCTTATAGCCACAAATTAGAAGGATTCAAAGTGCAAAAGGAGTCCGGGATGGACTCCTTTTTTAGGTCATGGAACACACGTCAACCTGTTAATTCAAAAATGCTTTTAACCGCTTACTGCGAGAGGCATGGCGTAAGCGACGAATCGCCCGCTCTTTTAACTGGCGGATACGCTCACGGGTCAGATTCATTTCTTTTCCGATTTGTTCCAACGTATAGGGACCTTCGCCGTGTAAGCCAAAATACAAGCTAATAATTCGAGCTTCACGGGGAGAAAGGCTTGCCACAGCCCGATTGATCTCTTGGGCTCGGGCTTTTCGCATGTAAACTTCATCGGGGGGCAACGTGACATTATCTTCAATCACATCCATCAGGGTGCCTTCCGCATCTGGGGAAAACGGGGCATCTAACGAGAGGTGCGTCCGCGAAATTTTCATGGTTTCATTTAATTCGCTGACGCTCATATCCAATTCCCCCGCGATTTCATCAGGAGTGGCTTCACGACCGTATTCCTGCCGCAAACTGTGCATCACCTTGCCAATTTTATGGAGGACTCCCGCTTTATTGAGCGGTACACGGACAATCCGGGACTGTTCCGCCAGCGCTTGTAAAATCGCTTGACGAATCCACCACACCGCATAACTGATAAATTTATAGCCTTTTGTCTCATCAAAGCGGCG
>RFFQ01000036.1 GCA_003697105.1 Gemmatimonadota bacterium
GGATTATCCGTTCGTGAGAACGTCAAGCGGATCGATGCCACTCATGAGCAGATCCGCATTTCCCGTCAGGGTCAATTACTGGGAATCTCCCGGTCAAGTACCTACTATCAGCCGCGAGTTGACCCGTATGAACTGAAAGTGATGCACCAGCTTGATGAAATCTATACGGAAGCGCCGTTTTACGGGTCTGAGCCTTTGGGGATGTCCCCAAAGGCTCTTTTTTTGTGCCTTCCGGTTCCGTGAAACCTTTTTCCGGTGCGAAAATTGGGGGTACTTTTCCGACAGGTGCGAATTTGGGGCATTTACATTCTACAAGCGGCTTGGAATGAGGTCAAGACGACGTCTGTGATAACCAGATGGTACCCAAAGTGTCAGTTTGATAGGCTGTTAGCCGGTTTTGGCGGAGGAGTTCCAGCAGAGCTAAAAAGGTGACGATCACATGGATTCGTCCTTCACTGGGGCGGAACATATCCCGGAAAGCAACCGGTTCACCCGTTTTTGGAAGGCGTTGTAGCAAAAATTCAATGCGATCATCAATAGAGACGGGGGGCAACTGAACTTCGCGGCTAAGTTCTATGGTTTCCGTGTCTTGCATCAGTTTTTGGAAGGCACGGAGCAGATCAAACAGCGTTGCCCGAATTTCAACTTCTGTTCCGGTCGGGTAAAGCCCTGCCACTGGATGGGTATAGCATTCGCGGAACGCTTCTGCTCGATCTTCCAAAATCAGAGAAACTTCTTTAAATTTCTGATATTCCAACAACCGTATGACAAGTTCTTCTAACGTCAGGTCTTCCTCATCACCGGATTCCTCCGAAGAGAGTACCGGCAACATTAAGCGCGATTTAATGTTCATTAAAGTTGCTGCCATGACCAAAAATTCACCGGCAATATCTAAATTTAACTCTTGCATTCGTTCAATATAAGCCAAATATTGCTGGGTAATCTGGGCAATGGGGATGTTATAAATATCGATTTTGTGCTTTTGGATAAGGTGCAGCAACAGGTTGAGAGGACCTTCAAATGATTCCAATTGAAATGTGAGGGTATGCGTATCCATTTTTGGAAAACCAACGAGGATTAACAGATGAGAACCAAACTATCGAGACCGTTTATATTGGCAATGACACTTTTTTTATGGGGTGGATGTAGTGACCCGTGGGAGATTATCGAGCACGACCTGAGTTTTATCCCGGAAAATATCCGGGTCGCCCGGCTCCTGATTGCCCCGGTGAATGAGGTTGTGTCGGATGAGCCACTGCCTTCTGATGTATATGAGCTTGTCAACGAGACCTTTTTTGAAATGTTCGCCAAGGTGCATCGTCCTTCAGACCTCACGGCGCTGGAGACGCCGTGCCCAAGTGTTTTTGACCCCGGTTTCATAGAACAATATACGATTCGGGAGCGTACCCGCTATCTTATCTGTCCAGTTGCCCTCAATATTAGTGGGGTAGAGCCTTCAAAAACGTTTCGACTGCAGGTCCGCATTTGGGATATTCAACTGAAAAAGATCGTGTGGGAGTCCTTCGCCTATGCCACCCACACCGAGCTAGAAGCGGGGATTTACCAAGCGTGCGGTCAATTCATTCGATCCTTACCGGGAACGATGGCGCCGGGGCGTCCGGGTGCTATTCTGGAATAAAACAAAATCGGGGTAGGTCACTACCCCGATTTATCACTCTGATCTGCATACCGCCAGGGTTTTATTGAATTTAAACCACCTTGAGCAATTCATCCACCATATCGGTAATTTCCCACGTAAATCCTTCCTCATCGCGTCCAAAATGCCCGTATGCTGCGGTTTGCCGGTAAACCGGACGGCGCAGTTGCAATTTATCAATAATACCGGCAGGTGTCAGGTCAAAGACATTACGAACCACATGAGTCAGTTTGTCATCCGGCAGTTTGCCGGTGCCAGCGGTGTCCACCATCACGGAAACCGGTTCGACCACGCCAATCGCATAGGCTAATTGCACCTCACAACGCTCTGCCAGTTCCGCCGCGACAATATTTTTTGCCACATAACGCGCCATGTACGATGCCGAACGATCCACTTTCGTCGGGTCTTTACCACTAAAAGCGCCCCCGCCGTGGCGTCCATAACCGCCGTAGGTATCCACAATAATTTTTCGACCGGTCAGACCGGCATCGCCCTGCGGACCCCCGATCACAAAGCGTCCGGTCGGATTGATATGATAATTAATTTCACCATCGATCAATTCTTTCGGGATAACCGGCAAAATGATATGCTCAATAATTTGGTCGCGTAACTCGTCATGGGTAATATCGGGATGATGTTGGGTGGAAATCACCACCGTATCCACCCGAACCGGCTTGCCGTCTTCATATTCAATAGTCACTTGCGACTTACCGTCCGGTCGCAACCATCTCAAATCCCCATTCTTACGGCATTTTGCCAACCGGCGGGTGAGTTTATGAGCCAGCATAATCGGCATGGGCATCAATTCGGGGGTTTCGTTCACGGCATAGCCAAACATCATGCCCTGATCGCCGGCACCCAACCGGTCAACACCCATCGCAATATCACTGGACTGATTATCGATAGAGGTCACGACAGCGCAAGTCTCATAATCAAATCCATATCGCGCATCGGTGTAGCCAATTTCTTCAATCACGCCGCGTACAATCTGAGGGATATGAACATACGTATCTGTTGTGATTTCGCCACCGACAAATGCCAATCCGGTGGTCACAAACGTTTCGCAAGCGACACGTCCGTGCGGGTCTTCGCTGTAAATAGCGTCTAAAACCGCATCTGAAATTTGGTCTGCTATTTTGTCGGGGTGACCTTCTGTCACACTCTCGGAGGTAAAAAGATGTCGTTCTGCCAAGGGTAAAACTCCTATGTTAAAGGGTAAAAAGAAAATCCATTCTTCGCAATGAAGAATGATCTATCAACGAGCTGTTGTTGGTAATGGAATGTATTTCAGCGGGGTATGTATTGCCCCTTGGGGTCGTAATTCACTTTTCATTACCTGAATACCGTTCACGGTAAACGGGTTTGAGGGAAGATGTACCCGCTTGAGTTCCTCAATAACTGGTGTAATGCCTTGTTTTCCGTTGATCCGGCAGATGGTCAGGTGGGGGCGGAATGGTTTGGTTTCTCTCTCAAAGCCCTGTTGCTCCAATGCCTGATCGATGGCGGTTGCTATCTGAGTAAGGTACTCCACCTCGCCTTTCAATCCAACCCAGAGGACTCGTGGGTACTTGAGGTTCGGAAATCCTCCCAGTTGGTCGAGTGCAAGGGTAAAAGGAGCATAGTGGCGGCAGGTGAGTTCCAATTGTGCGATTATGCTTTCGATTTCCGCCGGAGTCCGGTCGCCCATAAATTTAAGTGTCAGATGGAGTTGGGCGGGGTTTACCCAACGGAATTGGCGCGGTGACCGCTCCCGGTAACGAAATAAACTCTGTAAATTTGATTTTACCGGATCGGGTATGGAAATACTGATAAACGTGCGCGTTTTCTTCATGATGGTACAACGGCTTGGGTTACCGGATTTTCATGTTCATCATTTTGCCGAGCGCTTTCCCTTTGCGTTGCATTGCCCCCATTTTCTTCATCATTTTCTGCATTTGTCGGAAATCTTCTAGCAAGCGATTGACTTCCCGCACGGTTGTCCCACTGCCTTTTGCAATACGCTTCCGCCGGCTGCCTTTGATGATGCGTGGATGACGCCGTTCTTGGGGTGTCATGGAGCGGATAATCGCCTCCACGCGGGAGAGTTCCCGCTCATCCATAGAAGCACCTTTCATCATCTTATCTGCCCCCGGCACCATTTTCAGCAGTTGGTCTAGGGGACCCAATTTGCGGATTTCTTGCAACTGTTCCAGAAAATCCTCCAACGTAAAGGTTTGCTTCAGGATTTTTTCTTCCATTTTTTTCGCTTTTTCCAGATCGACTTCGGACTGTACTTTATCGATCAGCGCTAAAACATCCCCCATGCCCAAAATCCGGCTTGCCATACCTTCGGGGTTAAATGGTTCCAAGGCATCCATTTTTTCCCCAACCCCGATATACTTGATCGGTTTGCCGGTCACGGCTCGGATCGAAAGCGCCGCCCCGCCCCGGGCGTCCCCATCCATTTTTGTCAATGCGACACTATCAAATGCCAGCCGGTCATGGAAGGCTTTTGCCACGTTTACCGCTTCCTGCCCGATCATGGCATCGGCGACAAAAACGATCTCCGTTGGTTGGATTTCATGTTTGATCCGTTCTACCTCCGCCATCATGGCTTCATCAATTTGCAAGCGACCGGCGGTATCAATAATGACAAAATCGTGTCCCAACCGTTTGGCTTCTGCCAATCCTTTACGGCAGATGGTCACGGCATCTTTCTCACCTTCGATAGAAAAGACGGGAATATCCAGTTGCTTGCCAATCACCTGTAATTGGTGGATTGCGGCAGGGCGATATATATCTCCGGCAATCAAGAAGGGGTGTTTCCCTTTTTTGCGAAAATAGCGGGCAAACTTCCCGCACAACGTGGTTTTTCCGGAGCCTTGCAACCCGCACACCATCACAATGGTCGGGGGTTGGGGGGCTACTTGAATATCTTGAAATTTGCCACCCAAGAGGTTGATCAGTTCTTCATGAACATAGCGCACCACATATTCGCCGGGTTTTAGGCTGCGCAACACCTCTTCGCCAACGGCGCGCTCTTCCACACGTTTGATGAAATCCTTTGCCACTTTATAATTGACATCGGATTCCAGCAATGCCCGGCGAACATCCCGTAAGCCGTCTTTAATATTCTTTTCGGTCAGTTTACCCTGACCTCTTAATTGCTTAAATACACTTTCTAATTTATTCGATAGGTCTTCAAACATGAATCTGTCCAATCGTTAAGCGGTCGAAATTTGAGTTCGTTTATATAAACCAAATAGGTGTTTTTGTCAAAAGATAATTCACGCTTAATTATCCGTTCGGCATTGGATGTGCCACGGGGTGATCTCATTCCGAACGACGGTGAGCGTATCCACTTGCCACACAAACGAACCGGATGAGGTAGTCACTTGACACACATATTCACCCGGTTCTAGTTCAAAACGGGCATTACTTCCCCAGAGCAATTGTTCTGACGGCAGACCGTCAAACCAGAGCTTCACACGTTGTTTAAAACAGGTTTCGGTGTTCCAATCTACAAGAAGTGTACCGGTAGTGTCGGGTAAGCGGGGAGATTGCTCTACCCCACTCCCCACAGAACCGGACGTGCGGGACTAC
>RFFQ01000002.1 GCA_003697105.1 Gemmatimonadota bacterium
CCAAAGTCGGTGCGGGCTTTCACCTGATGATTATAGTGCCCGCCGCCGATTTGATCATTGATTGTAAAGGTGATTGTGAGCGAATTTCCGGGCGCTAAAATCCCGTCATAATGGGATGGCGTTAGCCAATTCGGTACATCGACCAGCTCAAATTCCATCGTTGCCCCGCCGTTATTGATCAACTGACGGGTAAACGAGGTCGTTTCGTCTTCCCATTTGATCACATCAGCCAGCGTGTTGGTCCAGCGGATGCGGTTGCGATCCACTAAAAACTCCCACATGATCGAATCCGCCGGTGCCATGCGGTTAAAATAGGTGTCTTCAATATTTTTTGCCTTTGCCCGCAAGGTGTGATTTTCGTAAAAGCGGTTATAATCGAACGGAATCGTAAAGATAATCTGGTTGTCATTGCAACTCCATTCATAGACCACGTTTCCACCGTTGGTCATATCGATCAATTCCAGATCAAAAAGCGGATCGATGGCTTGGCAGTTGATCGGCTCGTCAAAGGAGAGGATAATCTGATCATTTTCGCTGAGGACACCGTCCACGGGTTCCGGTTCTCCTAGCAAGCCGGGTGGGCGGCGCTGAATCGTGCCCGGCACAATGCCCGATACGCCGCTCGGATCATCTCCGGTACACTCACTCACGACGCGAATTTCGTATTCGCCATCATCGAGCAGACTCACATCCCATGGGACGATCACATAATCAAAGTGGAGCGAATCTTTGGGGATCGGTTCCGTCGCGAGAATCCATTCTCCGGTGCGTAAGCCACTTTCCTCGCGGTTACTACGGATGATGGAATTGCCGATCACCACTCGCGGGCGATATTGTAACCGCAAAGCCCGGAAGTTCGGTTCATCGGTGTTGTAGCCGGTGATCGTCACGTTGAGCTGGTTGTTATCATCGGGTGTAATGAAGAAGGAGCCTTGCGGTTCATCCAGAACGACGGGCGTACAGGGGTCGATCCATTCCACGCTAAAGGTGGCAAAATCCTGAATCGGGTTGGGGATATTGAGTGCTCCGGCGACTTCTTCCTCGCATTCAGAAAAAAATCGAAGCTGCATATCATGGTAGATGGATTCTGTCGGTCCCGGTTCAACAGTCAGCGTCAGATCAATCTGCTCACCGGCATTCATCGTAAAGACCATATCCTGAATCGGTGAGCCGTTGATCCGCATCACCGCGCCATAGGGATTGCTGGGAATCCATTCTTCAAGGTTGTAGCGCATCAGCTCGCCGCTTTCGCTGGTGTTACCGAGGGTGATCGTAAATTCGGCGGGTTCTGTCGGTTGTAAACCGACAATCGACGATGGGCTGACACTGATCGACAAGCCTTCACGCGGTAATGTGCCGGGTGTAACCAGTTCTTCACCTTCCAGCGTCGTGTGGGTGTATGCTTGTTCCCAGGGACAGGAACTGTTGCCGGCTCGCAGCTTAAACACCGGCGTCCCGTACACTGGGTCTTTCAGGATATCCACACTGAAAAAGTCACCGGGGTCATCGTCGTCCAGCACATACCCCACGGTTGTAGTGTATTCCGTTTCGATGCTTTCATCCGTGGTTTCCCCCACGGTACTTGTCACGGTCATGGAGAACGATTCCCCAATTCCTTCCACTTCAAACCCCAGTTCCATCGCCACACTTTCTTCAATTTGGATGTCGTAGCTGATGGACCGGCTTTCGCTGATTGAGGTCTCAATTTCGGATTGGTACGCTCCGGACATGGCATCAAAGGAGACATTCGGGCGGAGCGGATCGCGGACAGCGGTCTGTTTTAATTCGTGATTCAAGTCGAGCACTTGTCGCCAAACATCGATTTGATTCTGATAATACGCCGCAGAATCTTCCTCGCCAATGCTTTGATAATAGGCAACAAATGACTCCAACGGTGGAATAATGTATCCTTTGATCTGGGCATCGGTATAGATGTAAAACGTTGCAAAACTGCCCGGTACCATCATCAACGTTGTATCTGCCACCAAGGTACACGTAGTATCGTTATAAGACAACACATCGGTTAAGCCGTAGAGCATATTCCGTGCGCCGCCAATGTACAGGTCACTGTTGGGTCCTGGGGCATTACCATCATCTGCGGTGTTGAATGTTTCGGTCATGGTCATCGTTTGGGTCCACGTACTGCTGTTCGTGATGGTATTGGTCATGTTAGCCGTGATGGTTTCATTGAGTTCGGTCTCAAATTCAATCTCTGTTTCGACACCCACACCGGTGGAGACCGAAAAATCTGCCCCTAATTTGATTTGGAGTTGATCCTCAATACTACTCGATGTCTGGGTAGAGAGGGTGGTACTGGTTGTCAGGCTCATACCCTCAGAAAGATAGCTGTAGCTAAGGTCGCCGGGCGGGTCACGCAGGATGTAAAGTGGCAACTCTGGCGTAACGGTGGTAAACGTCTGGCTCCGCGGACGATGCCCCGCAATGTACACCCATTCTTCATCGGCGGCGGATCGATCCAGATCATCGCGGGCAATTACCGAAAGGGATTTTTGGTACGGATGCGCGCCGCCACTGAGGATATTCGGCGGTCCCGGACTAAAGGTAAGCCCAAACAACCCGCCGTTGTCGAAAGTCATCGTCGTGTCCGCTGTGCCGAAAAATTGCCCTGACAGCGTAACCGAACCGCTATCAATATTGCATTGTCCGCCGCCCCAACGGCTGTAATCTTCATAAACTCGAATGTTCATAAGATACTCTTTATCCTGAATCAGGATCAGCGCCGGATCGAGGCTTTCCCCTTGGGGTCCGGTTAGATTAGAGCAGGCTTCGTTCGCTCCCATAATTTGCAGGTCCACCACGGGATCATTGCGAAAACGGAATTCCATTGATTTGTTGGTATCGACCACGGAAATTTGGCGTCCTTCAAAAGTGACCACCGGATCGGGGTGTTGTACCGTCACTTCATAGTTTAGTGGGGGTAGGTTCTCAAAGGTGATGCGGGTACCATCCACCACTAATTGCCGGGACAAACAACTTGGAATACTGTTGACCGTTACCGTAAACTCTTCTTCCGTGCCCGGAATCGGTGTCAGAGCCTGGTTGCATTGCCCGCCGACAACATCGACGGTAATACTGCGCCGGGTTTGATCCAAAAAGAGGACGTTGGCTATCGGTTGGGTGATATTTTGGGGCTGGAAGAAAAGCGCCCCATTTTCCAGTGTAATTCGATGGTCATCTTTCCGCACGGTTAATCGCGGGCTGGTACCGGGAATCAGTTCTACCAAAAAACTGCCATCTTCCTCGGTAAACACCTGCGGACGGAAAATATCACCATCCTGCAAAATTTCCGCACTATCCACCGGACAGTCTGGATGCGCCGCATAGCGCACAAACCCACTAACCGGCACCAAGGAAATATCATTAAAATCGATCTGATCCCGCGCCGTATTGGATGGATTGAGCGTCACATAGCGGAACTCGGGGTTATAGCTGTGCTCAAACGTTGTGGTGTCATCAATAACAATAATTTTACGCGGCGTGACGGTAAAGGTTGTACCGTTGCCATAGTTCACGCCTTCGATGATGTAATTGCCGTGCAAATCCGTAAAAGCACTGGTGCGGACATCCGCTTTTTGGTTCGTCCACGTGGGTCCGTAAGTGCGCCCGTCCAGATCATGCTCCGTCAGATCAAACACATAATCCAGAATGCCTTCATCAAATTTCCAGTAACCAACCAATCCGTTATCGACCTCAAACGTCTCCACGGTACGCCCTTTATGGCGGGCAATATCGGCTTGGGAGCGGGCGACATTCCAGAGGCGGACATCATCAATATTGCCCTGAAAATAGCTCGATCCGTCTGTACCGATCTTCAGGGCTTCACCACTCGCGCCATTCATGGAGGTGATCCCCGTGGCGGAATCCTGTAAAGCGGCATTCAGATAGAGTTTGGCGGTCTGACTCGCCGCATCGAAGGTGACGGCTACATGATTCCACTCGCCGATAGTCGTCGGGTTGGAGGTCAGATTGCCGATATTGCCCGGCGTATCAAACTCGATCACGCCATTGGCATCGTTCATCATCACCCGGAAACCCTTGCGGAACATCCCTTGTGCCCGATTCGCGGCGGCGCGAAACCAAAATTCCAGGGTGAATGACTCCGTGTTCATCAACGTATCCGCCGGAATCTGGGCATAATCATCAATCCCATCAAACTGGAGCGCTTGCCCCAAATTGGGCAGAACCGACACTTCCACGTCCGCCATGGGTGTGCCGCGCGTCGTGCTGATATTCCCCGTGATCACACCGTTCGGGTTGACAAAGCCGACCGCGGCCCCGCGCTGGCTGGTGCCAAACTCGTTGATGCCTTCGACCTCGTAAGTATAAAAAATACCCGCCAGCACGTTGGTATCCACAAAACGGCGTTGATCCGCCGACAATTCCGCCACTAACGCATTATTTCGATAGAGTTTGTAGGCGATTTCCGCATCGGCAACGGCGCTGAGGCCGTCCAGATTCCACTCAACGACAATCTGATCGGGATAATCTCCCTGGGACGCATTGACCTGAATCGGCAACGGTTCTCGCAGATACAATCCCCACAGTCCATGGGCAATGGCGTTATTGCTTCCGCTAGATGACCCCACTAAGGTCTGCCCGATGGTCACCTCACCATATAAACTTCCGTTGGTCACGTTTGTGGTACTACCGTAGGTAATGACCACATCGGGGTTTTGCGCCCACGCGGCGGAGATCAGCCCCAGCCCTA
>RFFQ01000005.1 GCA_003697105.1 Gemmatimonadota bacterium
CTTTTGTATTTTTCCTACTAATTTTCCAATATTTGAGGGCTAAATTGAACTCCAAATTATTTGGAAGTATTGTAATTGGCTCGTGGTTTCTCCTGATGATTTCAATTATTTTGATGAATCAAACGAAGGAGGCGTATAGTAAACCTGCAAACGTTATTACGGCGGATTTTCAAGTAATAACGGATCGGATCGGAATTAACAATTCCATTTACATAGATGGCGATTATGCGACATTTGCCAATGCAACTCATGCCCTTGGGTTTTATCTATCGGGGAATTTTATTGTTTCCAATCTAAATCAGGCAGATTATGTGATCAGCCGGCGTAAGCAGTTTAACCCGTGTTTATTGACACCTCATAATTCTGTAATGTTTCTATTTGATAATCCATGCCAAGATGTGCGTAATACCAATAGGAAGAGACCCCAATGAATAAATTTTATTACCATCACCTCAACGTATTTGCTACAGAACCCTTTTGCGGTGCGCCAGTTACTGTTTGTTTGAACGCCGCCGATTTACCCGAGGCGATGCTGGAAAAGATTGCCACGGAGTTGCACCTGCCGCACACAGCGTTTGTCCTGCCGCCGGGGGATTCTCGGGCAGATTTCCGGGTGCGGGTTTTCACCCCGGAGATGGAGCTTGCTTTTAGCGGTGCCGGAATTACCGGTATCTTTTTTGCCTTGGCTCAAGCTCGCCAACATGGGTTAGACCAGGAGGGAAATCACTTTTTTTACGTGGAAACCGGCTTGGGGATTTTTCAGGTGGCGGTGGTCATCGACCCGAAACGAATGCCCTTTGTGCGGATTGCTTTACCCCGCTTCATTTTTACCGAAACAGAGGATGTCAATCCCCAGCTATTGATCCGCTATTTTAAGGTCTCCCAACTGGCTTCAGATTTCCCGCTGGTGCGCTGTGAAAATTACCTGCTGGTGTCGCTCCCCACACTCCAAGCGTTGGATAACCTTGACCCCGATTACCGCGCCTTGCGCAACCTGAGCCGCACCATCGGGGTGGATACCTTCATTTTATACACACTGAGTCATGTGGATACGGTCGCCAGCTTGCAAATGCGGGTCTTTCGTCCCGCGCTGGGCATTTTGGAGGAGGTCGTCACACCCATCGCCCACGGAATGCTAGGCGTTTTTCTGTATGAATGTGGGGTGTGGCAACCCCAACAGGAGGAGATCGCGTTCATCGGCGAACAAGGCGACCGGCGAGACCGCCCCTGCCGGGTACTAACCAAAATCAGCTTGGAAAAAGACGAGATCACAGCGGTTGAGGTCGGTGGAACTGCCGTACAAGTCGGCTCAGGGTGGTTGGAATTTTAACATAAGAGCCTAAAGGTTTCAGGATGATACGCTTCAAACGGATTTGCTATTGAAATTATCCTGTTTCCGGCATATATTCGACAATGCCATCTTAACTGGTTAAGATGGCATTTGCTTTTTGCACCTTTAGGGGATGTTGAATGGCATACCAACACGCATTTTTAATTATTATTGACGGGTTGCCGCTAAATACCTTTCAGCAGGCAGAAATCCCATTTATCAGACAGTTGATTGCCGCTGGCGCGCAATCCACCACGTGCGAGGTGAACACGCTACCCACCGTTTCACGCGGGGCACATGCCACAATTGCCACGGGAGTCACGCCGGCACAACATGGTATTTATGGCAACCGGTATTATGATCGAATCCAGAAGCGAGTGCGGGGGTTTGGACCCGCCCAGCTACGGCGGGTAACGTTTGCCCATTATGCAGAACAACAGGGCAAGCGAGTAGCGGTCACCGGTAACAAAGGGTTAGGGTTATCGGATGGGTCACTGGAAGCCCTTCTACCGGGGGATGAAGGCGGCTCCGGCGCCCTGGAAATTCTGGGTAAAGGCGCAAGTATTCTCCGCACCGTGAAAAACGATCCCATGTTGCGCGACGCTCGCCGGCAAATTCTCAGCGAAATTCAGCAAAAAAACACCGCTTCTTATACCAAGTACATCGAATTTGATAATGTCGCCGCCCGGCTGGTCTTTGATATTTTAGAACACGACCACCCGGATATATTAGCCGTGAATTTTGTCGGAGCAGACAAAGCCATCCACGCTTACGGACCCACCAGCCCCGAAGCCCTGCAAACCCTCGCCAATATTGACCGGCTAATACAGTGCATGTTTGAGCGGGTGAATCCGCACCAGACCTTCTGCCTGATTACTGCCGATCACGGCAATACCGCCGTGACCCGGCACATTGATCTGACCACTTCCGGTACTCACGCCGGTTCAATCGAAGCGATTGTAACAGAGGGACGCCGTTCTGCCCGAATTTACCTTTCGGACCGGGCGTCTCTCCCAGAAGTTGAGATGCGCTACCGCCACCATCCCGGAGTCGGCCTGGTGAAGGTCAACCATAACGACCCTTTCACGAACGGCGACCTGTGGCTCTATGCCGCCGGTCAGACCACGTTCGGAGTTGATACAAAAATTACACGCCGCGCCTGTCATGGCTCTCCCGCCGATTCCGACCGGCTTGTCCCAATGGTGATCTGGAATCCGTTACAAGCCAACGGGTATCGTATCCAACAGCAGACGGACATCGCCGGGGCGCTGGCTCACGCGATGAATTTTCGGATCAGAAATGGCTCACCCACCCGAATTTGATCATCTGAAAGATATTTTTCAAGCCGGCTTGAATCGCGCCGATCCATACCAAATGGTGATCGATACCGTGCGATTAGAAGGCGACCAGCTACACCTCCGCACGGATACCGGTCCTTTGGAAGTGGATTTGGCTCAATTTGATCGCATCGTGATTCTCGGTTGGGGGAAAGCCTCTGCCCGCATGGCACACGCCCTAGAGACGATCTTGGGGGATCGTATTTCCGAGGGTTTGGTCGTCACAGCATACGGACATACGGCATCTCTGAACCGGGTCAAACTGTGGCAAGCCGGTCATCCCGTGCCCGACGAAAACAGCCTCCGTGCCGGAGAAGCGCTTAAAAAACATGCCATAGCCGCCGAAGAACGTACATTGGTCATCAATTTAATTTCCGGGGGCGGATCGGCATTGGTGGAGTGTTTAGTTTGATGGTTTCTGCCGCCGCCATGGCCCCACCAAGCCTCCGAACATTGCAAAGCAACTAAATTTCGGACAATAACCGGCTAATCTCTTCATTTTAACGCGCACAAGGTCTATGCTGGAACAACTCATTGCGCTGTTAGTCATGTTTTTCCTGATGGCGCTCACCCACATTCTACCGGTGGGGGCATTTGAAGATAACAGTATTCGGGCGGCGACAGCATTGGGATTTATCATCCCGACGGCATATATCATTGGCAGCGTGTTGCACCGGTTTAAACTGCCCAAAATTACAGGCTATATGATCGTGGGCGTCTTGGCGGGCCCGTATGTTCTTGATTTTTTAACTGAGCCGATTGTGCATGACCTGACACTCATCGATCAGGTCGCATTGAGCCTGATTGCCTTTTCTGCCGGACGTAAACTGAAAATCAGTATGCTTCGCAAACGGGCAAAACCGATTTTGTACATCACCCTTGCTCGTACCATCGTTTGTGTGACCCTCGGCTTCGGTTTTACGTACCTCATCGGACCTCACTTTTTTGCGTTCTTAAAAGGGCAACCCCAGTCGATCATTGTGGTGGTCGCCATTTTTTTTGGCATTTTCTCGCTCGCCACCTCGCCGGTGCTGACCATTGCCGTCATTGAAGAAACCAAATCCGAAGGACCCATTACGGACACCATCTTAGGGTCTGTGGTTCTGGCGGATTTGATAATCATTATGCTGGCGGCAATAGCCGTATCCCTTTCCAAAGCGATCCTCAGCAATGCCGGCATTGATGCGGTCGTCTTTGGACGGCTCAGTTTGGAACTGGTCGGCTCTTTCCTCATGGGGATACTCTGTGGCGGCGGCATCGCCCTCTATTTACATTATGTGAAAGAGCAATCCGCTTTTTTTGTGCTGGCAGCCGCGTTTATCTGCACCCAAATCGCAAACGTCTTCCATTTGGATGCCCTCTTACTGTGTCTTTCCGCCGGATTCGTCATCGAAAATGTGTTTCATAAAGGGAATGACTTTTTAGCGGCGATCTCTAAAAGTACCCCGCTCATTTATGTCATTTTTTTTCCGATCACGGCGGCAACACTCAATCTCCACGCGATTCAAATGACGTGGTACGTTATTTTGACCTTGCTCCTCCTACGGAAAATATCGGTCTTCACATCGGTCTATTTGGGGAGCAAACTGTCCGAGGATAATCCGGGGATGCGGCGCTGGGGTTGGTTGGCATTTTTTCACCAAGCGGGGGTTACCCTAGCACTCGCCGTCATTATTGACCGTTCCTTCCCGGAATTTGGGGGCTATGTCAAAGCGGTGGCGTTGGGAATGGTTGCCTGCACCGATTTTTACGGGCCAGCATTATTCAAGTTTGCCTTGTGGAAAGTTGGCGAGGCAAAGGTCGTCTAAACCACTATTTTCAAGGATAACCCAATGGCAGAACACCTGATTTTAGTAGATGAACAAGACCGGCAGATTGGTACAGGGGAAAAACACGCGGTTCATATCGCCGGACAGTTACACCGGGCATTTTCGATTTTTGTCTTCAACAGCGCCGGAAAATTATTGATCCACCAACGTGCCTTCCACAAATATCACAGCGGCGGCTTGTGGACCAACACCTGTTGCAGTCACCCGCGTACCGGAGAAACCTTGAACGAGAGCATTCATCGCCGGTTAATGGAAGAAATGGGATTTGATTGTACACTTGAAGAATACTTTAGTTTTATCTACCGCGCCGAGTTTGAAAACGGCTTGATCGAACACGAATTGGATCACGTGTTTGTGGGTCACTATGAGGGCGATCCAAACCCCAATCCCGAGGAAGTCGCCGCTTGGAAATGGGCGGACCCCGCCATGTTACAGCAGGATATAAACGCGCACCCTTCACGATACACGCCTTGGTTTAAGTTGGCGTTGCCCGGTGTCCTCCGCCGCCTTTAACCCGAAACGGGGAGAGGCTGCAACTGCGACCCGTAGCGAACTTGATAGGTCTCTAAAGGGTGTGTTTTGCCCTTGACCTGAAGCTGGTCAAAGGGGTGTAAATGAATTTCGAGGTCATTCAATCCAGCGATATTCTGAAGGCTGTTATACGCCGTTTTGGTCAATAAAATTTGATGTTTTTGGGCAGATTGGCATAGCCGCGCCCCCACATTGACGGCATCTCCAATGACGGTGTAATCCATGCGGTCAGGACTGCCCATAGCGCCAACCACGACTTCTCCAACGTTAATCCCGATCCCCACGCCCAAATCAAGTTGGTACTCCATAATGATTTCCGCCGTGCGTTGCTGGATTTCTACAGCACACCGGATGGCACGCTCAACCATCTCCGAGCCACTGAATGTCGCCACCAGTTCATCCCCCACATATTTATCCACATCACCACCGTACGCCTTCACAATGTCCGCTTGATAACTCAGATACATATTGAGCACTTCTACCACTTTTTCCGGATCGGTTTTTTCCGTAAATGAGGTAAATCCACGAATATCGGAGAAAAAGACGGTCAACCGCTCTCGTGTTCCCCCCAACTTGATTTCCCCGGAATCCGCTGAGGCGGCGGCAGAAATCGTCTGCTGCGAAACAAACTTTTCCAGATTAAACTTGGTACGAAGTTCCCGAATCATGGTGTTCATGCGTTGCGCCAATTCACCAATTTCATCATCCGAAACAATCTCAATATGTGCTGATAAATCACCGCGCCCCACTCGCTCAGCAACGTCTCCGATGTGGTGAATCGGACGCACGACTACATTATTCAAAAAGAAACCTAAAACAAGCCAACTGAGAAAGATCGTCAGTAAACCAACAATAACGGAATAATTTCGATTTTGACGGATTTGATTTTCAATGGGGGTCAACGAAGATGAAACCTCAATCACGGCCCGGATCGGATGGTCATCCTCATGGCACTTTTGGCACTGTGGGTCATTGAAGAGCGGGTCTAACCGCGTCATAAAGCGGGTACCCTGATGGGTATCTTCCGTGAATTCCATTGATTGACCGGTTTGCAAGACCATTTGCACACTATCGAGAATCGCTTGCTTCATGGCAAGCGACCACACCTCTGTGCTATCGGGCTCCACCTCATTGCTATAAACTTCATCCCCTTTTTTATTGTAAATCCGAAGCTTTTCCACATACATTAAATTTTTACGGATGTCTCGAATCAACTCTTTAGCTTGTTCGCCTTCTCCAGACAGCATCACGGTGCGGATACCCGATTTGAGCGCGTTGGAAAGCGTTTCCGCCTTCTGCCGGTTTTGTGTCAACAGCGCCTCTGAGTTACTCACCAGACTCAGAATAGCATAGCTCCCAAAACCCAAGATCAAGACAACAATCAGCAAAGTGATGATTTTCCGTTGCAAACGAGTACGGCGAGGAATGATCATAAAACTCCTGCGGCTAAAGCGGTACGGTGGCGCCGAATACCTGACAATCAGTTCCGGCAAGGAGGGTGTACTCCGTCAAACATGCTGGGATAAGTACGCACTCACCCCGTGAGAGGGTGTGATCACCAAAACATCCCTTTAGGCACACCGCGCCCGAGGTGACCAATAAAAGTTGCACCGCGCCCGGATTTGGCACAACCTGCAAGCTACCGGCGGGAAGCGCCCACCGCATCACCTGAAACGCATTACTCGGCACAGCGTACACTTGCGAAACGTCATCTGTTGCCGGAATGACCGGACGACCGGCGTTCGCGGTATAATCCAAAATATTGATGAGGGTCGCGGCATCTTTAAATTTGGAGGTTAGCCCCAAACGCACCACATTATCGGAATTTGCCATGCACTCCACAATATTGCCTTGCAAATAGCTGTGGGGTACACCGGCGGCAGTGTACATCGCTTCCCCAGCGGTCAACTCGACCCGATTCAAAAAAAATAGCACAAATAGCCCAATATCCGCTTGGGAGTAGATTTGCCGTAATTCCAAAAATAGTGACTCGTGCGCCGTATGGACCGGCTGGTTGGCAAGTCGATCCGCTAACTGCTCGATATACGGCAACAGTTCATCCTCATGGTGGATCGTATATCGAATCAGACGGCAAAACACTTGCCGAACAAAAGCGGCGTCATCAAGTTCTCTGTTAGGCTGCCACTTCATAAACGTCGCAATTTCTGGGTATTGGCTGAGGACAGCTTCAATCTCATGGCGGGATCGAAATCCAACCAAGGCGGAAAGTGAGTCCAATGCGATGGCAATTTCCGGCTTGTGGTTCGCATCGGGATAGTGTTCGGGGTCATGGGCATGGAGGAGTTCTGCCTGCGCTTTATTGGGGTGAGTTTGGATGGACAGCGCTTGACCGGCAGAGAGGACTTTCAGTAAAAATGGAAGTTGCGCACCAAACGTTCGGACAACCGCCTCGCCTAAAATGGCGGTTGGATGTGCCGCAATCCACTGGTGAAGGGGGCATTCCGCACCATCGTCAAATTGCACCGTGGAAGGCGCTTTGGGATGTGCCCCAATCCACAACTCGGCGTAAGGCCTGCCCGGTTGAGGGGATATTCCCAGTAATTTTGGAATGTACGCACCGGCATCGCGTGTTCCCCACGCATAGGATTGAATCTGAGGTTGCAATCGATACGGTTTCGGTTCTGGTATCATCCGGTTATTCTGTAATAAGCTATGGGTGTGAAGCAATTCCGTACAGTGTGTTGTCCGTATTCAAATCACCTGAACAATAGGTTTTCTCATCCGGTACGTCAAGCAATTTCTATGCGATAAATTGCAAATCCGGTGCTTGACATTCCCCGGCATTTCTATTATCCTTTGCTCGCATCCAAAACATCATGATTATCGACTCCAACATTCATCCCGTATGGCAAAACGAAAGCGCCAACATTTGGCAGAACTCGAAACTTTTGATAATGTTTACCAGCAACCCGTCCTCTGGAAAGGGCAATGGGCAACAGAATGTTTCGGCAATTCCCACCCGATCACATTGGAACTCGCTTGCGGTAAAGGCGAATACACCGTTGAACTGGCACGGCGTTTCCCACAGACCAATTTTATTGGGGTCGATATAAAAGGTGCTCGGATTTGGCGGGGTGCGAAAACCGCCATCGAAACGGGCATTCCAAACGTCGCCTTCATCCGTACCTATATCCAGTTTTTGCCAGAATATTTTGGCAAAGATGAAATTTCCGAAATTTGGATCACGTTCCCGGATCCCTACATCAAACCCTCCAAATGGCGCAAACGCCTGACCTCTTCATTTTTCCTGAATATTTACCGGCAGATTCTCAAGCCAGAAGGGCACATTCATCTAAAAACAGACTCCGATAAGCTCTACCAGTTCACGCTGGAGACCCTTCAAGCGGAAAAATGTACCGTACAGGCGCAGATCGATGATATTTACGGGCAAGACTGCCCGAATGAGCTCCTAAGCATTCAAACCTACTACGAAAAAAAACACTTGGCGAACCAACGAACCATTAAATATGTCTGCTTTACATTATGATCGCCTGACTCTTAAGGAACGTATGAAATGAAAAAAGTCTCTGCTACAACCGAATTTATTGTTGGATTGACGGTGATTATAGCCCTGCTGATTCTCATCTTCGGTACTATCTGGATGGGGGAAATTGGCTTCCGGAAAGACCGACTGGTCATCAATGCCGTCTTTGATGACATCGGCGGCTTGCAAGAAGGCGATCCAGTCACGGTCGCCGGTTTGAACCGGGGAATTGTGCGCCGTATTGACCTAACAGACAGTGGCGTACTCGTGGTGATGGGATTGATTACCGAAACCTATTTGCCGGTCGATTCCGAAGTATCCATTCAAAATAACGGCATGATGGGTGACAAACTGGTCGATTTCAACCTCGGAGACAGCCGTACCTATGCGGAAACCGGACATACCTTTTATGGCAAGTACTCCCCCGGTATTATGGAAGCCGGCGATCAAGCACAAGAACTCATCACACACATTGAAAATTTGGTCATTGCGGTGGAACAAACCTTTGCCTCGCAACACCGCCAACAACAGATTGATTCAATCCTGATCAATTTGCAAGGGGCAACTCGCAATGCGGAAGTCCTCACCGCGGATGCAATCGAACTGATCCGCACCAATCAGGAACATATTGAGCAAGCAGTCACAAATGTGCGTGACATGACTGCCGACCTGAAAAACCTCGTGGAAACACGCCGCCCAACCGTCGATTCCACCTTGAGCGGAATTAATGATGTCACGGTGCAAGTACAGACGATCATGACCCGAATCGATTCTCTAACCCTTTCCCTAAATGAAATTGCGAATAAGATCAATAATGGGGATGGACTGGTTAGTAAAGTACTGGATGATGAAATGCTTTACCAAGACCTGCGCACGGCGTTGCATAATTTGAATGAACTGGTGATTGATGTGCAAAAGCACCCCCGCAAATATCTCACTGTTGAACTTTTCTAAACTAATAACCCAGACCCGAAATCCTATCCCTAATCCCTAACCCCTAATGACGAAACCAAAGCGTAAACCATCAACAAATAAAAGGTGGAGGACGGTTGCTCCGGTAATCGTCCTTTTGTTGATTTTCTGGGCGGTCAGTCTAGTGGTCGCCGTGAATTACACCAATACAATCATTTTTAAGCCAGTAGTCGCAACTTCTGGGGTTTTCTTGTTTTGGCTGGTCACGTTAGTCATTGTTTTACGCACTCGGCAACGGAGTGTATCGCTCAGTCCGCTTTCCATTTCGATGCTGGTATGGCTGTTAGCGGTTTCATTTTCGTTCGCTTTTGCCGCGTATCCCTTTTTTAGCTATTTACGTTGGAGCGAGGTTTGTACTGGGGTGATGTTTGCGTGGTTGGTTTCGATCTGGGTGCGCCAACCGCGGGATATATCGATTTTGGCAATGGGTTTAGTCGGTTTGGGGGTGTTGACAGCGGTTTACGGTATCATGCAGCGGTTTGATCTCAGCCCGTTTGTATGGGACAAACTTCGGGCGAAAGAAATGATGCAAATCTATGGTACACTGGAACGCCTGCGGGTCACGGCTACTTTTGGTCATGGTACGTACTTTGCCGGATTTCTAGCGATGGTGATTCCGCTAACCGTATTCGTTATGTTTGAGGTCAAAATGCGGTGGCCGCGGGTCATTTTGATGGTCGCTCTTTTGTTCATGGTGGTCGCGCTCAACTTTACGCTGGGGCGGACGGGGTTTGTATTAGCTGTTCTTGGCGCCATCGGGGTGATCGGGATCCAAGCCGGTTGGCGCCTGTTTCAAACACGACGGCAGACCGCAATAACCCTCATCTTCAGCCTACTAACGGCTGCCGTGCTATTTTTACTCTTGCCGGCACATCTGAAAGAACGATTTGTGTCGCTTTTGAGCCTGAGCGATGCCAGCGCCTACGGTCGATCCCATATTTGGCGAGGTTCGTGGGCAATGTTGCTGGAACGCCCGATGTGGGGCTGGGGTACAGGACTCTTTTTTCAATATTTTCCCCGATTTCGCCCCCCCAATTATAGCGATTTTGGGATGGAAGACCGCGTGACGCATGCCCACAACGAACTGCTCGAAATCGGAGCAGAACAGGGCATCACTGGCATGGTACTTTTTCTTCTTCTCATCGGCATCAGTTACTGGCAGGTGTGGCGCATCGTTACCCACCACCACGGAAGGTTGCGTCGCTGGGCATTGATGTTCGCGTTAGTGTTGTCGATCATCATTGCGGATGGTTTGGTTAGTGTCAATTTGCGGATGCCTACGGGACATTTGCTGTTTTGGTTCGTTCTGGGTGGGATCAATGCGCTCTACCAGATGGCCAACTGCCAAACCGTCCGGTCGATCCCGCTTGCGGTACCCCCCATCTGGGCAGGTCTCATCGTGATTAGCGGTATTTTGGTCGGAAATAGCTTGTTGCAATGGCACATACTCAGCTCGGATCGGGAATTATACAAGGGCTGGGCACTCCGGTATCAAGGGCGAAGCGCACAAGCAATTCCCTATTTGAACGCGGCACTGGCAAAAAATCCGTACAACCTCTATGCCTATTACCAGTTAGGGGTTGCGCACTTTTCACAAGAAAATTATTTTGAAAGTCTAGCCGCATTTGAACATCTGTTGCAAAAATCGCCGTACTACCCTGAAGCCATAAAAAATATTGGTTTGGTATATAAACGGCTGAACCAACCCCAACAGGCAATTGAATATCTGGAGCGGTCACTGGATCAAAACGCAACCGCATCAACGTATTTTACTCTGGCAGAATTGTACCGCACGATTGGGGATACCACCCGGATGATTAACCGGATTGCAGCCTATTTACCCAAAGCCGCTCAACAAATGGCATTAGCACCCGACGAAGAAACAAAAACTGAAATCCAACAAGCGTGCGCCTGGTGGTATGAGTCTGGTCAAGATTATCCACGCCAATTGGAAGTGTACCAACATCTGAATATCGATTTTGTCAAAAGTTATATCGACTCAATAAAACAGAGACTTGAGGAGCAGTAACCCCATGGAAAAAAAGCGATTAGGAAATCTGGAATTAGACAAAAAGATTCTACTTGCCCCGATGGCAGGTATCACAAATTCCGCCTTCCGGTCATTGGCGAAGGAATACGGCGCGGGAGTGGTTTACACCGAGATGGTTAGTTCCGATGGCTTGGTCCGAGGCGGTAAAAACTCAAAATCAGAACAATTAATGCAGTTTGAAGACGAAGAGCGTCCACTGGGAATACAGGTTTTTGGTTGCAAGCCCGATGTTATGGAAAAAGCCACCCAACGAGTTGCGGAGAGCGAACCGAATATCATCGATATTAATTTTGGCTGTCCGGTACACAAAGTGGTCAAACGGAATGGTGGGTCATCATTGCTCCGAGATGTTCCACTCTTGCGGGAGATTATCAGTGCGGTGATTTCCGGGGCGGGGCGGATTCCGGTAAGCATCAAAATTCGTACAGGTTGGGATCATAAGTCGATCAATTGTGTGGAAGTCGCCCAATTAGCAGAAGAATTGGGTTGCTGTGCAGTGACCGTACACGGGCGCACCCGTTCCCAAATGTTTTCGGGACAGGCAGATTTAAGCTGGATTCGGAAGGTCAAAGAAGCCGTCCGTATTCCGGTGGTGGGCAACGGGGATGTGAACACTCCAGAAGATGCCAAACGCATGTTTGATGAAACAGGCTGTGATTTTATCATGATTGCCCGCGGTGCATTGGCGGGTCCCTGGGCGTTTTATCGCATCAATCATTATTTGGAAACCGGTGAGATTCTCCCCGAACCTCCGATGGAAGAAAAGATCGATTTTGCCATGCGCCACCTCAAGATGACCTGCGACCTCAAAGGCGAAGCGATCGGCGTGCGGGAAGTACGTAAACATGTGGCATGGTACACCAAAGGTTGGACAGGAGGCGCAAAACTTCGACAGGAAATATTTAAAAAATCCCGCGTGAACGAAATAGAAGACCTCTTCCGAGACTATCTGGATTATATGAAAAAAACAAAAGAGGCAACCATCAATTGACGTTGTAAATCCTTCCGAATATGCGGGTTTCTTTGAGGCGCCACGATTATAGTTACCGGTATGGGTGAGGATGGAAACCACCGAGCACCCCCATTACCTTCATCATAAATTCCGAGTTCCAAATTTTTAATTCGTAAATCCCCATTCTTCATTATCCACAGTTAGGAGGTTGTGCTAATGGCAGAAAAACTCAATGTGCATGAGATGGCACTCATGCAGTTTCATAATGCGGCGGATGCGATTAATCTTAGCGCTGATATTCGTCGAATCTTAGAAAAACCAATGAACCAGTTTAAGGTGAATTTTCCGGTCAAGATGGACGACGGACACATTCAGGTTTTTCAGGGTTACCGGATGCAACATAACAACGTGCTAGGACCGTTTAAGGGGGGGTTGCGGTATCACCCGACGGTCAACACAGCAGAGAGCATCGCCCTCGCCATGTGGATGACGTGGAAGAGTGCACTGGTCGATATTCCCTTTGGTGGGGCAAAAGGTGGCATCCAAATCGATCCCAGTCAATACTCGAAAGGAGAAATTGAACGGGTGACCCGGCGGTTTACCTATGCCCTCGGTCAAACCATTGGGCCTGAATTTGATATTCCTGCCCCAGATGTCAATACCAATGCTCAAACGATGGCGTGGATTTTAGATACATACCTGCTGACCGTTCCACCCCACGAACGGCATGCCCACATCCACGTGGTGACCGGCAAACCGCTTGGCAGTGGAGGCAGTGAAGGGCGCGACAAAGCTACCGGTCAAGGTGTGGTTTACCTGATCGAGGAATGGGCAAATGACCGTGCATTCCCGCTAAAAAATGCCACCTATATGGTGCAAGGTTTCGGTAATGTGGGGTCCTGGTCTGCACGGCTGCTCAAACCGTTTGGCGCCAAAATGGTAGCTGTGCAGGATCACACCGGGTCCATTCGCAATTATAAGGGTATCGACCCGGATGACCTCTACCAGTACGTCCAAAGTACCGGTGGTGTAAAAGATTATCCACAAGCGGAAGCCATCGACCCCGACGATTTCTTCGCCTCTGAAGCCGATATTTTCATCCCCGCAGCACTGAGTGAAGTCATTACAGAAGATATTGCCCCCAAATTGAAAGTTAAATTAGTGGCGGAAGGCGCCAATGGTCCCACTACCCCGCATGGCGACCGCATCCTACGCGAACATGGGGTTAGTGTCATTCCTGATGTGCTTTGTAATGCCGGTGGCGTAACCGTTAGCTATTTTGAATGGTTGCAAAATAAACGCAGTGAATTCTGGGATATTGAAGAGGTCGATATGAAACTCCGCCGTCGCTTGACCAAAGCCTACCGTCACATCACCAATATTGCTAAACAACACGATTGTGATCTGCGTACCGGTGCATACATCGCCGCCCTCCTGCGGATTGAAAATACATACAAACACCGGGGAATTTTTCCGTAATGAGTTTTACGAGTTTGATGAGTTGGGGAGTTTGGGAGTTTTATGAGTTGGGGAGTTCGGGAGTTTGACGAGTTTTATGAGTTGGGGAGTTGGGGAGTTCGGGAGTTTGACGAGTTGGGGAGTTCGGGAGTTGGGGAGTTTGACGAGTTGGGGAGTTTGACGAGTTGGGGAGTTTGACGAGTTCGGGAGTTTGACGAGTTTGGTGAGTTTGGGAGTTCGGGAGTTCGGGAGTTTGACGAGTTTGTGAGTTTGACGAGTTTGTGAGTTGGGAAGTTGATATTATGAGCCAAACAATAGAACGATTTGAGCAAATTCAGGCATGGCAAAAAGCGCGAGGTTTAACTCGTCAGGTGTACTCCATCACTCAAAATAGAACGTTTACAAAGGATTTCTCACTAAAAGATCAACTTAGGCGAGCCTCAAATTCTATCATGCTCAACATTGCAGAGGGTTTCGCTCTGCTCTATATATTGCTCTGGGTCACAGTTATATTTCGGAACCAGAGTTTCAATAGATTGATGATGTTGCAAGTGAGGTTTCAAAAATAATTGCCGGATGTGTTCGACCTCTGAATTTTCGCAAATAACTCACGAAACTCAATGAATACAAAAAACATTTCCTGGCGATTTTTAGATACCGGTGCACACGGTCCCGCCTATAACATGGCAGTGGATGAAGCCTTAATGCATCTTTGTACCCAACCAACATTGCGGGTATACCGGTGGCAACCTTACACGATCTCTTTCGGTTATGGGCAGGAGATCGAGCAAGAGATCGATGTCGATGCACTCCACCGTTTCGGCTTCGGTTATGTGCGGCGTCCGACCGGTGGACGGGCGGTACTACATGCACACGAACTGACCTACAGTATCACCGTACGAGTGGACCAAGTCGAGTTTGGGAATAACGTTCTGGAAACCTACCGCTGGATCAGCCAAGGGCTACTGAACGCGCTCTCTGTACTAGGGGTTACGGAGGCAGAACTCCAAAAATCCCGCTTACCCGAGAAACGCACCCACGGAAATCCCTGTTTTACCAGTGCTGGGCGCTATGAAATCTGCGTGAATAATCGAAAAATTATCGGTAGTGCCCAGCGCCGGACACAAGGACACATCTTACAGCATGGCTCATTTTTGATTGGGTCTGAACATCTCAGACTGATCGATTGTATTCCTCATTTAGAACCTACCCAACGCGAGCGCCTACGGCAAATTCTCACCCGTAAAACTATCGATTTAGAGACGTTGTTGCATCGGCCGGTATCTTACGAAGAAGTCGCCGGTGCTATGAAAACCGGCTTTCAACACGCATTTGATTTGAATTTTGAAGATGGGTCATTGACATCTGAAGAAGAAAAATTATCTTATAGCTTGATCGAAAAGTACCGTTCCACAGCATGGAATTGGGAGCGAAAACCGCGTCAATATCAATGGATAGGAGATGTCCCATGAAACCCCCTCCAGAGAATCAAGCGTTTAATAGCAAATTGACATTTCAAGCCAAAGCCATCTTTAATAGTTTAGGCTTGGATACCCGTAAATTGCGATTCAGCGTTTCCGGCGGGCGCATTTCCGTCACGGGTCCGTTTAAGCCACGCCGTTCAGACCTAAGTAAAGAAGAAAAGTTGAAAAAAGTGATGATCCTCGAACAGGAACTCAGTAAAATCCCCAAAGTAAAAGGGGTTTCACTCAGACTAAAGGGCGCCACCAAGCGTAACGGCAAATGGGTCGTTTCCTAAACCGAGTCTATCTTCTGCTTGCTCTGCCGCTGATGGTGATTATCACCGGCTGTACCGGCAATGTCTCATCAACGCGAGGAATAGCACTGCCCTCCCCGCCCGAACAACAGGAATCTCACCGAGATGAGATCAATCCCCGCTTAGACCCCCAGATTCTGGAACAGGCATTGCGGGATTGGTGGGGCACCCCGTACCAATACGGCGGGGAGAGCTATCATGGGGTGGATTGTTCGGCGTTGATGGTTGATTTCTACCGGCGTTGGGGCTACCGCCTACCCCGCACCACCGCAGAACAAATTCAAAAGGGGAAAGCGGTAAACTTACGCCAGTTGTGGATCGGAGACTTGCTCTTTTTTGCGATGAAACGCCGGGGGCAGGTCTCGCATGTGGGAATGTACGTGGGGGAGGGGCAGTTTGTCCATGCCAGCACATCGCAAGGTGTCACCGTTGCTCCCCTGTGGAATGAATATTACCAACGCCGCTTACTGATGGCAAAACGAATGGTCTGGTGACCAGATAACACCGCTAGAACCGGAACAATGCACCGAAGCCGCTCCATAGAAAAGCGATTTATTCACATAACACGTGCAATTTAAGAGTAAAATCCGAATGAATACAATACGCCCCCCATTTTTGATCGAACGATTGCGCGCGAATACGCCCATCATCCAAGGTTTGATTGCCGGGGTCAGTATGGAACAAGCCCGCTGGAAACCTGCTCCAGAAAAATGGTCGATCCTAGAAGTGATCAATCATTTGTATGATGAAGAACGGGAGGACTTCCGCCAGCGGCTAGACTATACGCTCCACAAACCCGGCGCAGATTGGCCACCCATCAACCCCCAGAAGTGGGTCACCGAACGCCGCTATAATGAACGCGATCTGGCAGAATCCCTCCACCGTTTTCTCACGGAACGTCAAGCATCATTGGAATGGCTTCACCAGCTAGAAAACCCGAATTGGGAACATTACAAAGACCATCCGATAGCACCCCGCATCACCGCCAACCGGTTGCTTGCGTGCTGGGTTGCCCATGATCTGCTGCATATCCGCCAATTGAACGCCTTGCACTGGGCATATTTGAACCATCTCAGTGGCGAAGGTTCCCTGGATTATGCAGGTGAGTGGTGAAAACCCATGGTTAAACTGATTCGTAATTTACTCATTGTCATGCTCATGCTGGGGTTGGTTCTGATGGGTGTCGCCTTTTACGTGTATCAGACCCTTGCCACCCAATCGATTCTCATCACCAATCCGCAATTGATCGTTATTCCGCAGGGTGCCAGTCTGACAAAAATTGGTGATCTGCTCCAATCGGAAGGAATCATCACCGATGCCGGTGATTTTATCTTGCTTTCTAAAATTCAGGGACAAACCACCCAACTCAAAGCCGGTCGTTACCAGCTTTCACCCGGTCAGACCTTACTCGATGTGATTCACCAACTGGCGGCAGGAAAAACCCATGAGGAAACGATCACAATCCCAGAAGGGTTGACGCGCCATGAAATTGCCAGCCGGTTACAGCAGTACGCGGGGTTGGATTCGGCGGTGTTCGTCGGTTTGACGGAAAATCCGGTTTTTTGCCAATCTACCGGCATTAACCAACCCACCTTGGAAGGCTACCTTTTCCCGGACACGTACCGTTTGGAATGGGGTATCACGGAAGAAACACTCATCCGGCGCATGGTTAATCAGTTTAAAAAGCAGTTGACGGAAAAAGATTTAAACGTAGCGGCAACAATGGGGTTGACGTTGCATGAGGTCGTCACCTTTGCCTCGCTGGTGGAGAAAGAAACCGCCGTTCCGGAGGAGCGACCGATCATTGCGGGCGTGTTTCATAATCGATTAAAAAAGGGGTGGAAACTGGAAACCGATCCCACCGTTCTCTATGCCCTCGGTGAGCATAAAAAACGGCTTTTGTACAAAGATTTAGAAGTGGATTCGCCCTACAACACCTACAAATATGCGGGCTTACCCCCGGGACCGATCTGTAATCCCGGCGCGGCGGCACTAAAAGCGGTGATTTATCCAGCAGAAGTGGAATATTTTTATTTTGTGGCAAAAGGGGATGGGTCCGGACGGCACACCTTTTCGCGCACCAATCAAGAACACATTGCGGCAAAAAATGAGGCAAAACGCCAGCGACGATTGCGCCAACAGTAATCTTAATCCAATTCCTGTGCTAACTTCTCCAAATCCGCCTTCAAATGTTGCATCCGATCCGCGATGCACTCCCAATGTACCAATTCCGCGTGGATGCGCCGGCATGCCAGCTCGTGCGCCTCATCACCGGCATGTTGTTTCATCTCACGGTAGCGTTGTTGATATTCCTTCAGGGTGCATTGGTGCTTTTCCTCAAAATGTTGCAAATCGATTTCGCATTGGCGGATGTTCTCCGCGATAGCTCGCCGGGAAACTTCAGCCATAAATTTTTCCGTCCAATGAACGGGCTTTGAGGATGGGACAGACATGGATATACCTCCCGGGTAAACAAGGTGTACCAAACCGGATCAGTCTAGCCGTTTTCGGGGGAAAAGGCAAGGAAAATTTGATTGACATCACGTACCAAAAACCGTATTCTAAGCGGAAAATCCGAAGCGGCGAGGACACAAAGGAAAATAAACCGGTAAGGTTTGATTTTTTAGCGGTTCGGTGGCTTCTCTTAAAAACTTAAACCCAGATAGAGGACATGATGGCAAAAAGAGGTAAAATTTTTAGCGGTATGCGTCCTACCGGTAAATTACACATTGGGCATTTATTAGGGGCACTGGAAAATTGGGTTGTGCTTCAAGATGAGTATGATTGTGTGTTCGGAATCGTTGATTGGCATGCCATGACCACCGGCTACACCGATCTATCGGAACTACCCGAAAATGTGCGAGAGATGGCGATTGATTGGCTGGCGGCAGGAATCGATCCCGAAAAGTCGATTGTCATGCGGCAATCCTTCGTCAAAGAACACGCGGAACTCCATCTGATCCTTTCCATGGTGACCCCGACCCCGTGGCTCATCCGCAACCCCACCCTAAAAGAGCAAGCTCGCGATATGGGTCTCATCAAAAGTGAGGACGATACCGAAATGGCAACCATTGATTATGGCTATCTGGGATATCCGGTCTTGCAATCGGCGGACATTTTACTCTATAAAGCGGATACCGTGCCGGTTGGCGCCGATCAAGTCCCCCATATCGAAATTAGCCGGGAGATTGCCCGGCGGTTCAATCATATTTTTGGCGCGGTTTTCCCAGAACCCCAAGCCAAACTGACCCAAACACCGCGCTTAGCCGGCGTTGACGGGCGCAAAATGAGCAAAAGTTTGCAGAACTGCATCTATTTGGATGATGATCTGGATACAATCGTCAGCCAGACCCGTAAAATGGTAACCGACCCGCAAAAACTGCGCAAAAATGACCCCGGGCGACCAGAAGTCTGCTCGGTGTTTGAATATCACACCATTTTTAATCCGCATGAGTTACCCACCATTGAAACGGAGTGTAAAAGTGGGGCATTAGGCTGTGTCGCCTGCAAAAAAAATCTGGCAGAACGGATTGATAGCTACATTGCTCCCTGCCGCGAACGCCGGCGCGAATATGCCCAAAACCCGGAAAAAGTGGATCAATTGATTCAGCAAGGCTCCGATACCGCGCGGGAAATTGCCCAAACCACAATGAAGGATGTCCGTAAAGCGGTACATTTGGTGTAATGCCTCATGAACCAGCCCACCGTTTCGTATGCCAATGTCGGCGTAATCCCGTACAAACAGGCGTGGGACTTACAACGGCAGTGCCACCAAAAACGATGTCAAAAAGAGCTGGAAGATGTGCTGATCTTATGCCAGCATCCCCATGTGTTCACGGTGGGACGGGTGGGTACGCGCGAGAATATCCTCATCCCACCAGAACGGCTCAAACAGGAACAGATTCAGGTGTTTGACATTGATCGCGGCGGGGATATTACATACCACGGACCCGGGCAGTTGGTGGGTTACCCCATTTTGGATTTGCACAATTACTATCTGGATGTGCATCGCTATTTGCGCGATTTGGAAGAGGTGATCATCCGCACATTAGCCGATTATCACATCTCCGCCGGACGATCCGAGGGTTTGACCGGAGTTTGGCTGGATGACCGCAAAATCGCCGCAATGGGCATCAAAGTAAGCAAATGGGTAACCATGCACGGATTCTCGTTTAATATTCAGCCAGATTTGGGATTTTTTGGTAAGATCGTCCCCTGCGGCATTACAGACAAACAGGTGACCTCCCTCGCCCAAGAGTTAGGACGTGAAATCACAATTGAGGAGGTGCTCCCCCATTGGCTACATCACTTTGCTGAGGTCTTTCAAGTAAGATTAAACCGGATGGATGCCGCCGCCTTTTACGACTATCTTCGCCCCTAAATAAATGGTTTGGAATAGTACCTGCTTCCCACTGGGAGGCAGGTTTTTTTATATGAGGGTATCATGCCAGATCACACGGCTCAACTCCGGGCAACCATTGCCAAAACCCCATTGGAGCACCAAGCTCCCCTCCTTGCCGATCTAGCGATGAAGCTACGATTATCGGATCCCCAGCAGGCGTTAATCACGGCAAAAAAAGCATTACAGTTAGCCAAGCAACACTGCCAACCCGAAATAATAGCCAAATGTCATAACGTGCTGGGTGCGATCTACCATGCATTCGGGCAATACCAAACAGCAACAAGTCATTTTGAACAAACCCTTACATTTTATCGCCACACCTCCGACGATTGGGAAGGCTTAAGTGCGGTACTCAATAATTTGGGTGTCACCTGCTACGTGCAAGGGCAATACGATACCGCCTTGAAGTACTATTTAGATTCCCTGAAACTCCGCGAACGTCTCGGAAATAAAGCACAAATTGCCGGCTCTTATGGAAATATCGCCGCCGTCTATTTCGATATGGAAAATTACCAAAAAGCGTTGGAATTTTATCTGAAAGAAACGGAGATCAAAGAAGAAATCGGGGATCAGGAGCATTTAGGCAATGCTTACATCGGGCTAGGAGTGGTGTACGAAGCCTTGCAAGAATACGAAAAATCTCTGGAATATTATCACAAAGCGATTCACATTCAGGAACAATTTGAAGACCGCAAAGGGCTTTCCATCAGTTACGGCAATATCGGTTTTGTATATAGCAGCTTGCACCAAGCCGAACAGGCACTGAAGTATTATTTCAAGGCACTTGCTATCAAAGAGGACTTAAATGATGCCAGCGGACTCACCAGCGTCTATCTAAATATAGCAGATATGTATCTCCAACAACATCAGTATGATACCGCCGAAAATTATTTGGAAAAAGCCCTAACTACCGCCCAAAGCACCGGCGCAAAATTACATGAAATGGATTGTTATCACACGTTTTCCGAACTATATGAAGCCAAAGGGAATTACCGGCACGCTTTGCACTATTACAAGCAATATACCGCCGTAAAAGAAGCCCTGTTCAACCGTGAAAAAGCCCGCCAAATTGCCGAAATTCAAACCCAATACGAAACCGAAAAAAAGGAAAAAGAAGCCGAAATTTATCGTCTGAAAAATGTCGAACTGGTCAAAATGGTCGAAAAACTAGAAACTCTTCATCAAGAGAAAAATGAGTTTTTAGGGCTGGTGTCACATGACCTTAAAAACCCATTGACCTACATCCGGGGTACGACGGATTTGGTCCTTGAATACGGTGCCAAAAACTACAGCAAAACCGAATTGATCGAACTGTTCCCCTCGATCCGAGAAAACTGCGACCGGATGTTAAAAATGATAAGAAACTTACTGGATATAAATCGATTGGAATCAAACCACACCCAATTTACATGGATGGCATTCGATCTGAATCATGTAGTGGAACAGGTGGTTGAGCAACACCAGCTCCCAGCAACGGAAAAAAATATCTCTATCCATCTGGAAATACCCTCCCAGCCAGCAGAAATATACGCCGATGCGGACGCCGTTAAACAGATTTTAGAAAATCTGCTCTCCAATGCCCTCAAATATTCTTACCCGCATTCACCGGTGACGGTTCGGGTCATTCCGCAGGAACAGACCGTGCGCGTAGAGGTGCGCGATCAAGGACAGGGCTTATCCAAAACAGACTTAGCGCAGGTATTCAATAAATTTACCAAGCTCAGTGCCCAACCAACCGCCGGAGAAGAATCAACCGGTTTAGGATTATCCATTGTGAAAAAATTAACCGAATTGATGCAAGGTGACGTTAAGGTGGAAAGCGCCGGTAAAGGTCACGGTGCGACATTCACCGTGACCTTCCCCACAGCTCCGAAAAATGCAGATTAACATCAGCCGTAAACCGGTGTTATCATTGGGATGGATGAAATGGTAAGCCTTTTGAAGGGCGGCGAGGTGTTATTTCACGTCCCCGCCGGCAGGTAATTCCACCGAGAAGATACTACCGTGCCCGGCTCCCGGACTTTCGGCATCCACATTGCCGTGCATCGCTTCCACCAGCTTTTTGACGATGGAAAGTCCTAAACCAGTGGAATGTTCCCCACCGGTAGGCATCACTTTCAGGCGGGAAAAGCGTTTAAACAATTTATTCCGGTCTTCAGGGGAAAAGCCGGGACCCTCATCTTGTACTTCCAACCGTATCCGGTTGTTTACCCGCTTCAACCGGACGCGCACCGTCGTTTCTGGGGGTGAATACTTGATGGCATTGGAAATCAAATTATCAACCACTTGGACAATGGCGTCCTCATCTGCGATCACCCAACAGGCGGTATCGGGCACATCCAATTCAAGGGCAATCTGTTTGGCGGCAGCCGCCGGCAGATATTCCTCGACATGTTTCACCGTCACGGGCAGCCAATCGACTAAGTTTAAGGAAAGATTGAGCTTACCGGATTCTAGGGCGTTCAAATCCAGTAAATTGCGGATGAGAGTGAACATGCGTGCCGCACCGTTTTCAATATAGCCCATAAATTCGATCAATTCCTCGCGGGAAAGACGGTCGTATTGCAAGCGGATAAAATGGGCAGTACTGCTGATAGAGGACAACGGATTTTTGAGGTCGTGCGCGGCGATGCCCAAAAATTCATCTTTTTCTTGTAATAACGCAGCCAATTCGATGTTTTTCAGGCGATAAATTTCGGCTTCTTTGCGGGCAGTTTCTACTTGATGCAATAACTGCAAATTTTTCAACTGGTTATCCGTTTCTTCTCGATGTAGCAGTTGTTCCAAGTGCCGGCATTGTTTCAGGTGAGTTAAGGCATTTTGATAATCACCGGTCGCCTCATAAATTTGGGCAAATAGATGATGGATACGGTGTTGTTGGGATTTTGCGCCGATTTCCACCGCTATATCGGATGCTTCCTGCAGAGAAGCCATCGCGGAGGCCATCTCTCCCTGTTCAAAATAGAAATCTGCCAACGAAATCAAAGTTTGGGTGATACCCAGCCGGTCATGGCGGGGGCGTCGTAAAGCTAAACTCTGCTGGAAATATGCCAGCGCTTGCGCGGATTGCCCCTGCACCGCCAGCGCAATTGCCAGATTGGTCATTGAATTCGCCTCACCCAACGGATTCCCCAGTTGCCGGTGCAACTCAAGACTTTCGTGGTGATACCGCAATGCGGTTTCCGGCTGACCGAGTTCATCATAAGCATTGGCGAGATTGCTGAGAGTGATCGCGATTTCCATAGGCGCATCCAATTGGCGGAATAAGGCTAAACTTTGCTCCAGATACGCCACTGCCCGATCATATTGCATCATATCATGGTGCAAAATACCCAGATGATTGAGTGCCGCCGCCGTTCCTTTTTCATCACCACATTGGCGTGATAATGCCAACGCCTGTTGGAACAGATCAAACACCGGTGCATAATCCCCCAAATGGTGATAAATCACCCCGATAACATTATAAATTTTGGCTTGTTGTGCCGTCTCGTCATGCTGTTTGGCAAGGTCAAGTGCCTGTTCTAGAGTTTTCAGCGCTTCGGGATACGAGCCAGACTGGAGCAATGCGACGCCGGCGTGATGCAGGCTTTCTGCATGGCGAAATGAATCACCGTGAGATTCGGCTAATGCGGCGGCTTGGCGGGCATAATCAAGAGCTTTCAGAGGGTCCGATTGGCGAAGGTCCCAAGCGCGTGCATTAAGATGATCAATTTGATCGGGAATCGGAAAAGGAGAATTTGAATGCGAGGTCATTGATCTAAGCGGGGGCGTTCAATTCACGTTCTAATAGGTTGATCACACTCTTAAATTTTAACTCATTTTCCGGTTTCAGGGGAAGCAACAACCGGTGCGCCTCTAAAATGCGTTGGGCGCGAGTGCGCGGGTCTTCATCATCCGTCCATTTGGCGGCTTGAAATTCATCAAACTGTTGGGGAAATTCCTGTACTAATACAAAAAGCTTGTCCACACCGAGATTTTCTAAGGTAAAATTGACATCCTGATGGGTGGAAAAGATAATCGAGGGTTCCAGATTGTTTTTTCGTGACCAAACCCCAATCTTGACCAACAAACCCAGATTCGTACTATCAATGTAGATCGTTTCCGTCAGATCGATTACAAATTGATGTACATCTGGATTTTCCAATGCCAGATTGATAACAAATTCCAAGTCACGGCTAATAGTGTACTTAATCTCCCCCCGTAATTTGATGATACATTGTGAATTTTGAAACGCATATAAAATA
Source organism: Gemmatimonadota bacterium (assembly GCA_003697105.1). Lineage (GTDB taxonomy): Bacteria > 4572-55 > 4572-55 > J002 > J002 > J002. Next base: position 24,388 of record RFFQ01000005.1, read on the forward strand.
TGATCGTCCGGCATAACACCATCCTTTAGTGAATAGGTAAATATCTATGATGAAACAGCTTTGGGTAAGTCAAAACCGAAGGTCGCCCCTTTCTCGGGTCCCTCGGATTCCACCCAGACCGTACCGTTCATTTCATCCACGAGACGTTTGACGATAGAAAGTCCTAGCCCGGAGGAATGCTCTCCGTCGGTGGGTTGGGCACTCAACCGGGTATATTTGGTAAAGACCTGCTGAAGATCGGCTTCCGAAAGTCCTTGCCCTTGATCCCGAACGGTACACCGAATATAGTCATCGCGGTCAAGGAGTTCAATACAAACTCTTGTACCCCCGTACGAATATTTTATCGCGTTGGAAATCAAATTATCCAGCACTTGGTCTACCGCACTTTTATCGGCATAAGCATAGAGGGTGTGCACTGGAGATTCAAATTCCAGCATAATTTTCTTGCTATCCGCCGCCGCATTATAGTTTGAGAGCACTTCTAATACCACCAGTTGCATATTTACCGGCTCCAACGTAAACTGGACATCACCGTTTTCCAATCGATTGACATCCAGCAGGTTGGTCACCAAGTTTAACATGCGGTTGGCGGTGCGGCGGATTCGCGGAAAATAAGCAAGCAGGTCTTCTTTGCTAAATGTATTTACGCTATAACTGGTCACTAAATCTGAGATGCCAATCAAATAACTGAGGGGATTTTTAAGATCATGGGAGACAATCTCTAAAAAATCGTTTTTTTCTGCATTCAACCGGCGAAGGCGCTCCAACGCAGAAGCAAGCTCAACATTTTTCAGGCGATAAATCTCCGCTTCTCGCTCCCGTTTTTCGGTCTTATACTGGAGTTCAATGCTAGTGATATGGCGGTTTTTTTCCAGATTAAATAACTCTTGTTCCAATGCCAACAGATGTTTGTGGTACTCCAACGCTTCTCGATAATTTTCGAGGGTCTCTTGCAACAAAAATAAGTTGTTATAGGCGATCCGTTCCCAATTTTTGGCGCCGGTTTTTTTGGCAAGGTCTAATCCCCAGTGTAGGTATTCCAACGCCTGTTCAAATTTACCCTGTATCCGGCAACCCGAACCGAGATTGATATAGCACATGGCAATACCCTGCTGGTTACCCTGCTGTTGCCAAATTTCCAATGCTTTTAACTGGTAATCTAGCCCGACATCATAATCTCCCTTCAGCGCATATAAGGCCCCAATGTTATTGAACAGGGTTGCTAATGACTCCGCCGAATCCAGATGTTCCTGCAGGTTTAATTCTTTTTGGAAGTACTCCAGAGCCCGGTCATAATCCCCTAAACTTTGGTACGTCACCCCTAGATTGCGATAAATGTGGGGTAAAAGGCGAGGGTCGTCCAACTTCATCTGTATTTGAAGTGCTTTTTCTAAAAATTCTAATGAGGTATGGTAATCTTGTTGCATTTGATACGCTTTACCTAGATTCACATACGCGGAAACCATTCCTTGAAGGTTGTTATGTTTCTCATCTAGGCTGAGCGACTTCAAGAAGAATTCAATCGCCCGGTCATTGGCAAATTGACCGGCGTAGCCAATCCCGATCAAACGTAATGCCATGGCTTCTGGGATCACCAACTGGAGGTTCTGCGCTAATGTTAGGGCTTCCAAGCCGATTTTCAGTGCTCGCTCCGGTTGGGTTGGGTACACCAGTTGGCCAAGTTCGAGCAGTAGATTTAGTCTCTCTTCCCCCTCAGCATGTGGCAGCACTTCTTCCAACTGATGAATTTTCGATGAGAGGTTCATGAGTACCTCATGTGGAGTGATAGGGATAACGATGGATTGGATGATAAAAGGGGTAGGAATTCCCCAACAGGTGTGGATGATATGCCCTTATTTCCCTCGTGGATATAGAATTTAGATGCCCCCGGCAGGGCATACAAAACTAACATAAGCGAGTTTGATGCCGAGTTTTGCCGGCTTAGTTCCGATCTTGAGCGGCACCAGTCATGGGTACGAACCGAACCGGCAGGACACTCCGCTGTGTGATACCCCGCTGGGTACGCTCAATCAAAATCAGCTCTTGTTGATCCTCACCTACCGGAATGATCATCCGCCCATCCATTGCGAGCTGGTCAACCAAGGGTTGGGGGATATGCCCTGGCGCCGCCGTGACAATAATCGCATCAAAAGGGGCATGTTCGGGCCACCCTTGATACCCATCCCCGATTTTGCAATGAATATCGGTGTAATGCATATCGCGTAAGCGTTGAATGGTACGCTCTGCCAACGGTTCAACAATCTCAATGGTATAGACAGAATCCACGATCTCTGCCAACACTGCCGCTTGATAACCGGAGCCGGTGCCGATTTCCAGTACCTTCTCGATACCAACCAGATGCAAGGCTTCAGTCATATATGCCACAATATAAGGCTGGGAGATGGTCTGATTCCAACCAATCGGCAAAGGATAGTCTCCATACGCTCGGGCACGATGTTCTGGGGGCACAAACAGATGGCGGGGTACGGTACGCATCGCGCTCAAAACAAGGGTATCCGTGATGCCACGCGCCTGAATCTGTTCGCGCACCATATTTTCACGTTGTTTGGCATAATATTCTTCCATATTGTCCTCGTTTGCCCTCACACACGCGACCATGAGAGCGGAAGAGAGTAAAATGATCATACATCCGGTAATGATGGTTTTCATTAGCGCCGAAACTCCCGTTGGTCTTGTTCGATCTGAATATCCGGTAAATCGATGATCGAGAAGCGAAAGCGATAATCCCAATAGCCGGGGCGCATGTTCCAACTGAACGTAGCTTGCCAGCAGTGGAGATCGCGGGTAAAATTAAAACTTTGGGAACGGATCGTTTGATCCTGAAAATCATAGCTGTTATGGTAAGTCACTTGCCACTTGGCGGTGGGTTTAAAATCGAACCGGAAACGTCCGGTAATCCGCTTACCCCCCCCAGCGGAGGATTCATACCGCCACGTAGCAGAAAAAGACCAATCCCGTTTGCCGGAAAGCCGCTCCGGATGGCGAGTCCCAAACGAAATTTCCTCTGCCAGAGGACGGTTATGGCTCACGGTCAGGGTGTCCAGATCAAACCATGTCCATTGGGCGGTGGATGAGGCCATGGAATCCGGTAGCGCCGAACCAATCTTTCCCCCAATGGAGGCGCTGGCATCAAAGCTAACAGACTGAAGTTCCCACGTTTGGGTGTCGTGGCGGGTATTCCAATTCAGGGAAAACCGGTTGAGTTTGGTATCACCCAATTGCACCTGAAAAGCATCTAAGGGATTCATCTGCAAACTGGAATTGAGGTCTGCCCACGGGTGAGAGACGCGTCCAAAATTGTAACGGGTCGAAAAATTGAGCCGGGCTAACTGAATCTTTTTCTCTTTGGGGGCAGACGATGATGGGGAAAGGCTCCCCTGAAAGCTGGCAGTGGTATCGATCCCTACAGAATCTATTTCCGTTAGATGGGAATCACGACGCCATTTCAGATCAAAAATATGTTGTACCGAAATTGGCAATTCTTTGGAAGGGTCACTTCGTTCCACGTCATAATCCCAGTTCATCAACGGGAAGATCGTTCCATCGGAATGAATCCGGCGAAACGGGCTGTAGGAATAGGAAATAGTGGGATTGATGGTATGGCGCAACATCTCGATCCCGGCAATCCCCGGCTGAAACAACCCGATAATTTTCGTCCGGGCACTGATCGAAGCACTCAATGTGGCGGATTTGTGCCGCCCGGACACCTCATATTTCATTTTGTTCCAAGTCTCACTATAGCGGATACTGGGATTAAAACTGAGCGGAAACAGATCGAGTGCCGGTAAGGAAATCCCTAGCGAATGGCTGGTCGTGATGTCCGTTTGTTCCGGTGAACCGGTGGTTTTGGTGCGTTGGGCATTAAACCGGCTACTTGGATTGAGGGAAATACCCTCCCAATAGGTCTCCTCTGGCACAAACGGGAAAAGCGGCAAGGTGGGATACCGCATGGAAAAGTTGATCACCGGTAAGCGTTGGTTTTGTGTTTCGATTTCTTTTCCGGTTTCATCGGTGTCAAAGGTGCGGGTTTCTTCGAGCGCAACGGAGCCACTACCAAATGTCCACTGTTTTTGCAAGGTAATGGTGGAGCGGATAGAGCGTGTCGGTTGCTCATCAAAATCAAGGCTGTTACTATAAAAGTTCTGGCTACTACTCAAATTGACATTCGCCCGTAATGACGCCGTCTCATCAATTTGTTGATTGTGATTCCAACGGGCTTGCCATTCCTTACGCTTTCCACCGGAGATTGGGATATGCCGTTGCTCATAGCGGATCGTTCCATTAAACACATAGCGCAAATTATAGCGCCAATTTGCTTCCCACCACCAGCCGCGCCGTTCCCCGTAACTAAAATAAAGTGCCAAATCGTGGTAATCACTCAGGGCAAAATAGTAGCCCAAATCTTCAATGTAACGCTCGGAATCCGCCTGCAAAAACCCTTGTTCGCCAAATGTTGGAACAATCAGTCCGGATTGGCGGTTTTTGCGTTGGATCGGAAAAATCGCATAAGGGAGCACAAAGACGGGTACATCCCGAAATTTGAGGTAAATCGGTTTAGCAATGGCACGATCCCGGTGATACAATTTAATTTTATGGCTCGTAAAATAATAATGAGGGCACTTGGCATCACAAGTGGTAAACGAACCATCAACAACATTCATTGTGGATGGACCCACTTTATGAATACGCACGCCACTGAACATTCCTTTTTTGCCCCGATTAAACTCGGTAACACTAAATCCCTGAAAGATGGTACCGCGCCCGCTACCCACATTGTAAATCAACCGGTCACCAACCACTTTTTGATCACCATCCCACAGTACTGGTACTCCCCATGCCATTAAATCTTGGGTTTGGGTATTGTAGCGGATGTGATCGGCTTTTAATTTGGCCGTCCGATAACGAATCATGGCATTGCCATCTAGCATGAGCAGATGTTCTGGGTTCACATACTCGATTGTTTCCGCCGCATATTGCACGGAATCAGCCGGTGCCGGCAGACGCGCGTGGGTAGTATCCGGGGATTGTGCCCACAATCGGAGTGGTATCAGCACCCATATCAACACAGTCAGGGACTTACAATTCATAGCTTAAGATGGAAAAACGGGGTATATACCCCGTTTTTACCCCAAAATTACGATGTCTCCGGCTTATCTTGGGAGGGTCGAGTACATTCAAATTGATTCAATTGATTTTCCAAGCGTTTGACCGCACTCCACAATGCTTCCAATGCTTCCGGGTCGTCTGGTTTTAAGTGTTCGGTCTGGAGCACGATCTCGGCGGCAACGGATTGTACCGGCTCAATTTTAGCGGTGATACCGTCTAACATGCTATTAAAATCCGATTCGATCATCGTTTTTAGTTCGTCTTTTTGGCGAAATCGCATTCGCCAGTACAATTTACCCGTACCAATTTCTTTCATCATCCGGTTAAACCGGTCGATGGGTCCCGCGATTCGGTGGGATTGGATAAGGGCAATCCAGACCGCGACCACAAGTACCACCACCAGCACCACCAAGCCAAATATCAGATTGATGGTGAGTAAAAAATCGATCTCAAATTCGGGCATTGCTTTGACTAACCGCAAGACATCAACCTTGCGCTGTACCGTTTTCGCCCGGCTCTCTACGGAGGCGGTATCCCGCACAGCGACTTCCTGAACGATCACCAAAGCTTGTTGAAGTTCGTTGGCGTAGGTACTCCATTCCTCAATATAGCTATTGAGGACAGTCCACACATAAAAACTCACCAGCGTTAAACCAATGGTTAACAATAATACCGGTACAATCGGAATCCATAAAAACCGGAATTGAAACCCTTGATTGGAAAACCAACTGCGCTGATTCACCTGATAGGCTTTAGACTTGGGCATATTATTCCCCTATCGATAAGGTCTATGGTTTAATGTTCAAACTGACCCAACCGGTTGATTATGTTCATCCAACACAACAACTTTCGGTTGATGCTGCCGGGCTTCTGTGTCATCCATCAAGGCATAACTAATAATGATAATGCGGTCTCCGACTTCACCCAGCCGTGCGGCGGCGCCATTCAGGCAAATTTCCCGTTTGCCACGTTCGCCTTTAATGACATAAGTTTCCAACCGGGCGCCGGTGTTGATATTCACCACTTGCACTTTTTCATTAACAAGTAAATCAACCATCTCCATCAGCTCTTCATCGATGGTCAAACTGCCCGCATAATGCAAATTGGCATCGGTAATGGTTGCCCGATGAAGTTTTGACTTATGCATCTCTCTAAACATTAACAATCACTCTCCTTTGCTTCTGGGTGATTTTGCAATTGTTGCAAAACCGCCGGTAATTCGGTGAAACATTCAATCTGTAGATCAGCGGTCGCCAATTCGGCGGGGCTACCGAATCCATAACGGCAAGCAATCACCGGTATTCCGTTGGCATGTCCGGCATCAATATCACTTTGCCGGTCTCCAATCAATACGACCTGTTCCGCCGGGAAACGATACAACATTTCATGAACCAGATCAACTTTTGTCGCGTGTTGGCGATCCTGAATACATAAATGATAATCAAAAAGCGAGTCTAGCGCAAATGTTTCTAAAACAGCGTCCAAATACGGGCGGTCACAATTGCTGGCGATTGCCAACGTCCACCGTTTCGAGTAAAGAAGATTAAGGATTGGGATCACCTGAGGGTACAGCGAAGCCGCACCATGACGAATCCAGCGAGCCAGTGTTAGCCGCCCTTGATGGTGCAGTTGGGGGGAAAGGTGTTGGTATGCCGGAGGTAATAACCCGCGATAATACTGGTCAACCGGTGTTCCTAAAGCTTGGACGATGTGGCACGTGGAGGGTATAGCGAGGTCATCGATCTGGTGAGCTTCAAAAAACTGGGTTAATAAATCCTGAACCGCCGGTACAATAAAACTGCGCGTATCCAGCAGGGTTCCATCCAGATCGAAAATAAGGAGTTTAGTTTGGGGCACGTTCTATATCACACACATCACGCCGGGTTGGATTTAGAAAAAATCCATCCACTTTTTCATGCGGTTCAGAATTTTTTCAAACACACGTTCATCACTGACCCCACCAATTAAGCTCAATTCATTTTGGAATTGGCGTCCATACAGTACCAACCCAACCCCGGTGGCATACATCGGTTCAGATACGGATTCGGACAATCCTCCGACCCCGCGGGGAATGCCTCGCTTAACGGGGCAATGAAACACTTGTTCAGCCAGTTCAGGAGCGCCTTCAATGGTGGAAGCTCCGCCGGTAATAACAAGACCGGCATTGAGCAAGTCAGCATAATCCGTTTTACGAATTTCACGCAAGGTCAGATGAAAAATTTCTTCCATTCGGGCTTCAATGATGTCGGCAAGATAGAGGCGAGGTACTTCACGAGGCTCACGCCCACCGACACCGGGCACCATGATCATTTCGGACTCATCAACAAGGTCTTTCAGGGCACATCCATGCTGTTTTTTCAATTCTTCAGCACGGGCAAGGGGGGTACGCAATCCCACGGATATATCTTGGGTTACATTATCGCCTCCCAGACCGATCACGGCGGTGTGGCGAATACTCCCGCCATGAAAGATGGCGACGTCTGCCGTACCGCCGCCGATATCCAGCAGTGCCACACCCAGTTCTTTTTCATCGTCATCCAGCACGGCATAGCTTGAGGCCAGGGGTTCTAAGACAATGTCTGATACTTCCAACCCCGCCCGGCGTACCGCTTTGTAAATATTTTGGGCAGATGTTACCGCACCTGTCACAATATGGACTTCGGCTTCCAAGCGCACCCCGGACATTCCCACGGGGTCGGTGATGCCACCCTGATCATCGACGATAAACTCTTGCGGGAGAACATGAATAATTTCCCGGTCCATGGGAATGGCAACCGCTTTAGCGGCATCGATCACGCGCACAATATCCGTTTTCGTGATCTCGTTATCCTGCCGAGAGACCGCAATCACCCCGCGTGAATTGATACTGCGAATATGGTCGCCAGCGATTCCGGCATAGACGGAATGTACCTCCACACCTGCCATCAATTCGGCTTCTTCCACAGCCGTAGTAATGGACTGAACGGTCTTTTCCAGATTGACAACCACCCCCCGTCGCAATCCATGGGAAGGACTTTTTCCCACTCCTACGACATTCAACTGTCCATCGGAATCCACCTCAGCGATAATCGCCCCAATTTTGGTGGTACCAATATCTAAACCTACAATGGTATGTGTTCTAGCCATAATTTGTAGTCCTTTTTCTTAGTGACCCTGAAGTTTCACCACAGCAGCGTCATCATAACGGAGGTCAATTTCAGCTACCGGTAAACCTCGTTGGTTTATATCATCTATCATTTCAGTTAGATAGTACATTTTTTGGGGAAATTGATCCGCTTCTATTCGTGCTTTGATGCCCTGAGAGAGGGTGTACACCGTGACATCTGTTTCGGATTCCAACTGAATTTCAGAGATAACGGCGGCATAAGTCTCTGAAATAGCAAGAAATTCCACAACCGGTTCCAGTTGCGGAAGTTCCAGAGGCATTCCCACTTGATACGGCACATCACGCAAACCCGTAATGAGCGGGTGGTCAAAATCAGATGAATGAACTAATGGAAAAATAACGCGGTCTTTATCAATTCCGCATAGGCTATCTAACACGACAATGGCAATGGGGGACCGCTCAACGACCTTGATTTGGAGCGTATGTGGCAGTTTTTTCTTGAAGGCTGCCGAACGGAGGCGCGGGTGACGTTCCACCTGCTGGGCCCATACCGGATCAACGGTAAAAAGAGAAATACCCTCCATTGCCGGTACAAACGGCTCAATATCTGCCGGGGTCAAGGCGTGGGTGCCCACAATTTCTACCCGCCGGATAGAAAACCAGCTTGAGAGAAATAGGGCATAGTACCCCATACCAACCCCCCCAACGAGTACAAACAACAAAAAAAGAGCTTGCCGGCGGTGTTTCCGTTGGCGCTGCCGGCGCTCTAATGTTAGGGCGCGTATCATGGTTCTCCTTTCGTTTATTCAGCAACATGCAGAACGGGTCAAGCATACCAAAAATAAGATATATTGTCAATAGAAAAGCATATGGATTTAAGCACCCGCCAGGTGTTGCTTGGCATTGGAACAAATTTCTTGCCAAAGCTTCTTTTTTCGTGTAGGTTCAGGCAACACAGGGAGAACACTATGCAGGTTATCAGCGGGCTAATTCGGTTAATGCGGTTGGGTAACGGGTTGATCGCGGGGCTGGCGGTCATGCTCGGAGCACTGCTAGGCCAACCCACATCTCCAGATTGGCTATGGATCGGCATTGCCGGTACATCCGCTTTGCTCATCACGGCGGGCGGAAATACCCTAAACGATGTATGTGACCGGGAGATTGATCGCCTGAACCGTCCCGAACGACCCCTCCCCGCCGGTATGGTTTCTGTACGTCAGGCAACAATTTGGGGTAGTCTGTTACTCCTGGCGGGTCTCGGGATCAGTTACCGTCTGCAGATCACGTTATTCGGGATGGCAATGTTGGTAACGGTTCTGATCTTGATATACAACCTCCGCTGGAAACGCCAACCTTTAATCGGAAATGTGGTAGTCGCTTTAAGTAGCGCACTCTGTTTTGTTTACGGGGGATTGGCGGTCAATACCGTCTTACCAACCCTCATTCCGGCGGTATTCGCTTTTTTTTTCCATCTCGCCCGAGAAATCATTAAAGATATAGAAGATATGCGGGGAGACCGTGCGCAACGGGCTACCACATTTCCCATTGTATATGGGGAAGAACATGCCATACGGCTGGTTATCTTCATTTTATGGATATTGGTTATCTTGATCCCCTTGCCGTATTTATTGGAGATATATTCGTGGGTGTATCTTCTGATCGTGACCATCGGGGTGTTACCGGTGTTAGCCCACACAATTATGAAATTAAAAAACAGAACACAACCGGCAAACTTTGCTCAAATTAGCCTTTACTTAAAATTAGATATGATTGTCGGTATTCTTGCCATTTGGAAAGGACAATACCCATGATCCGCTTCAAACCGGTTATCTGGTTATGGATAGTATTCGTTTTGGCGAGCGTAGGTTGCGACCCTAGTGACACTACACCTTCCGGTACCTCCGATCCGGTAGATAACGCTGAATTTCAACCCCTGATTGAAGACGAAATTCTAACTTACACCAATAACTATCGCGCCCAACATGGCTTGAACCCACTTTACATGCGCGAAGATGTTCGCACCGTCGCTCGCCAACACAGTTTGGATATGCTCGACCGGAACTTTTTTGACCACACGAACCCAGACGGAGAATCTCCGGCAGACCGGCTGAAGAACGCCCACATATCGTACACCGCTTGGGCAGAAAATATTGCCTTAAACAGTGGTGCCACCGATCCGGCAAGTACCGTGATGAATCAGTGGATCAACAGTGAAGGACACCGGCTAAATATTCTGAACACCGCGGTCACCCATATTGGTATTGGAGTTGTTCGCGCCGGAGAGACGTATTATTATACCCAACTTTTTATGAGACCCTAACCCCATGATACAAAAAACATTAACAGATTTAGTTTCCGTACTACCAGATGTTCGCCGGAGTACCTCCGAAAATCCGGTGATTACCCACATCACCCATGACTCGCGGCAAGTCCAGCCCAGTAGCTTATTTGTTTGTATAGAAGGCTTGACAACAGACGGGCACCACTTCATTGATGCCGCGATAGAACGGGGTGCAGTGGCAATTCTGGCATCGCGCCCCGTAGCGGAACATCGTGTACCGGTAATTTACGTAAATAATACCCGCGCCGCACTGCCGGTACTCGCCGCCGCACTCTACGATCATCCTTCCCGGCAATTGAATGTCATTGGCATCACCGGTACAAACGGTAAAACCACCTCCACGTACCTGATCCGCTCGCTATTTGAGGTAGCAACCCAAAAAACCGGTTTGATCGGTACAATCGCCTATTGGATCGGCGCAGATGCTTTTGAAGCCCCTTTTACGACTCCGGAATCCATCGATATCCAACGCCTTTTTGCCGAAATGGTCAAACAACACGTTCAAACCGTTATTATGGAGGTCTCCTCCCATGCGCTGGAGTTACGCCGCGCCGACGCGATTGACTTTGATACCGCCATCTTTACTAACCTGACCCGCGACCATCTCGATTTTCATTCCTCGGTTGAAGCGTACCGAAATGCCAAATTAAGACTGTTTCAAAAACTCACCGACCCCCAACGGCAGCGGGGCATTGTCAATCTGGATGATCCAAATGCCAGTTATTTTATAAAACAGACCCCGGTACCCGTGTTGACGTTTGGCTTTTCAACCGAAGCAGATATTCACCCGCTTTCCGTTCAAATGACGTTATTTCACACGGATTTAGAACTCCGTACACCCTTGGGAACGCTCCAACTCCGGTCCCCTTTGCGCGGACGAAGTAATATTTACAACCTTTTAACTACCGTAACCGTTGGAATTGCCTACAACATGAGTTTAGAGACTATTCGGGCAGGTATTGAACAGGTGGAAAATGTGGCAGGACGGTTTGAAACTGTTGATGAAGGGCAGGATTTCGGGGTCATTGTGGATTATGCCCATACCCCCGATGCGCTAGAACGCTTGCTAAAAACAGTACGAGAGATTGGGGTCAAGCGAATTATTACGGTGTTTGGGTGTGGCGGAGACCGGGATCGCGGCAAACGCCCCCAAATGGGACAGATTGCCGCGAATTTGAGCGATTGGGCGATTGTCACCTCTGACAATCCCCGCACAGAAGACCCGAACCAGATTATTGCAGATATTTTGGAGGGAATCTCCACCTCCAATATCGACGTGGAGATCGACCGCCGGAAAGCAATTTATCGGGCGGTCGAAATTGCCCAAACCGGGGACGCGGTCGTCATCGCGGGAAAAGGTCACGAAGATTACCAAATTTTAGGAACCACCAAAACCCATTTTGATGACCGCGAAGAAGCACGAAAGGCGTTGAAAGCAATCGCGCGCACCTACCAAACATCCGGCGATAACCAGAATTGACCGGTAAAAACTTACGGCAACAGGGCAAAGGTGAGTGCCGTTTCCGCCGGATGCTGGTCTGTTTGAACAAATTTCACGATTTTGCCCTGCGCGTAATAATCCGCGCGACTCACAATAATATGATAGGTACCCGTGGGCAATCCGGAGACCGTACGTTTCCCATGGTTATCGGTATGTCCTTGAAAACGGATATCCCCTTTTGGCGTATAAACGATAACCGCCGCATTCGGAATGGGACGATTTGCAGGGTCAATGGCATGAATTATAAGAACATCGGATAGCACCGTCACTTCTTCAGCAATAGGTGGCTCTTCCAGATGGACTGGCGCCGAAAACCAAGCACAGGATTGTCCGGTAAGCATCCAAATCCACAAAACGAAAATACTAAAAATTTGTCGTTTTATCATCCAAAACGCCCCCCAAAGGTAAAAAAAGACATAAAATTTTTCATATTTCCACATGTTGGCAGACAAATTCGGAGTATCGCAACTCCTTTGCCGCCGGAAGAGTCGCCAAGATAGATTTTCGTTTGACAAGAGAAGGTCTGCATGTTATTTTAGCCCACTCAATTGCCCTTAATGTGAATAATTTCAGGAACAAGAATGCGGTTACAGAATCTGATTTTACCGATTCAGAACGATTTAAATCAGGTAGAAAACGAACTTAAAACGAGTATCAATTCGGATATTCCCGTATTACAGGACATTGGTCACCATTTATGGCAAGTACCCGGTAAGCGCTTGCGACCTATCATGTTGCTGCTCACCGCACGTCTCTTCCCCCACTTGAAACCGGAACGAATTACGGCGGCGGTAGCGGTGGAAATGGTGCATACGGCGACCCTTATCCATGATGATTGCATTGATGTTGCCGATACTCGGCGGGGTCAACCCACTGTTTTTGCCCGGTGGGGTACCCAAACCGCGATCCTGACCGGGGATTATATCTATGCCGCTGTTATCAAAATGCTGATTGAACAGTCCTTATACGATGTACTGGACACCATCGCACGAGCCATGATGATTGTGACCAGTGGAGAAGTCAATCAAATATCTCATAATTTTGATTTTGAAAGTACGGAAGACAGTTATTATCAGTATATATACGACAAGACAGCGGTACTGATAGAGGCAACCTGCCGGATCGGGGCGATGGTCGGCGGGGCTTCCCCAGAGCAGGTCGCCCAGATGGCAGAATTCGGAAAGACCTTGGGGATCGCCTTCCAAATTGTGGACGATCTGTTGGATTACATCGGTGACCCGGAACAAACCGGAAAACCGGTTGGTATTGACTTGATGGAAGGCAAAGTGACCCTACCCCTAATCCACGCCCTGAGACAAGCACCCGCGGCAGAGCGAGAAGCGATTTTACCCATTCTTCGCCAACATCGGGAATCTCCCGCCCGTTGGGATTCTATTATTGATTTTGTCACCCGGCATGGCGGTTTAGATTATGCACGGTCTCAGGTAAACTTCTACGCCAAACAGGCAAAAGCCATTTTGAAACAATATCAAGTGTCCCCCGTACGTACCACGTTAATGACCGCGGTCGATTATGTCGTCGCCCGGAACCGGTGACGTCACGACGAGACACCAATTTAAGCATCAGAAGGAGTTTATTTTGAGTTCAAATACATCAAATACATTTTATATTACGACCCCTATTTATTACGTGAATGATGTGCCGCACATCGGGCACGCTTATACCACGTTAGTGGCAGATACAATTGCCCGGTACCAACGTCAAATGGGAAAAGATACCTTTTTTATAACCGGTACCGACGAGCACGGTCAGAAAGTGGCACAAGCGGCAGAAGAACAGGGCATGACACCCCTGGCTTATGCCGATCAGGTCGTCCAACGATTCCGAAAATGTTGGGACGTTTACCAATTAAGTCATAATGATTTTATCCGCACGACCGAACCCCGGCATGAACGGGTGGTACAAGAGATTATCCAACAGGTGTATGATAACGGCGATATATACGAGGGTGAATACGAAGGGTGGTATTCCACCACAAGCGAGACCTTTTTTACCGACACCGAAGCCGAAGCCATGAACTACATGGATAGCGGCAAAAAAATGCAACGGATGAAAGAGAAAAATTACTTTTTTAGGCTCACCAAATATGCCCAGCCGTTGTTAGATCATATTGAAAAACACCCGAATTTCATCCGCCCGCATAACCGGCGGAATGAAGTTATCTCCTTTATTAAAGGGGGGTTACAGGATTTAAGTATCTCTCGTTCCAAGACATCGCTGTCATGGGGCGTACCATTGCCGTTTGATGAAAATCATGTGATTTACGTGTGGATTGATGCACTGATCAACTATATTTCGGTCCTGAAGGACAAACCGGAGGAGCGCTGGAAATATTGGCAAAATGCCGTACATCTGATCGGGAAAGATATTCTCCGGCACCATGCCATCTATTGGCCCGCTTTATTGATGTCAGCGGGAATCGACCTACCCCAACAAATTTACGCGCACGGATGGTGGACAATTGATGGAAAAAAAATGTCGAAAAGTTTGGGAAATGTCGTCGATCCGTTTGATATGGCAGAACGCTACGGTACTGATATTTTTCGTTATTTTCTGCTCCGGGAAACCGCATTTGGACAAGATGGTGATTTTTCCGAAACGGCAGTTGTCAAACGGGTCAATTATGATTTAGCCAATGATTTAGGCAACCTGCTGAACCGGTCGATCACAATGGTCTGCCGCTACCGCCAAGGAGTCGTCCCTCAAACGAATCAGCATGATCTGAAGGAAACGGCGGAAGAGGTCGTCCGAAAATATCAAGATCGAATGAATGACTTTGATTTTCAAAACGGTCTGGCAGCGATCTGGGAATTGGTCAAACGAGCAAACCAGTACGTGCAGGAACAGAAACCGTGGGAATTGGCAAAAGCGGATGCCCATGCGGATCAATTAAATGCCGTTTTGTATAATCTGTTGGAAGCATCGCGGTTTGCAACGGTGTTATTAGCGCCGGTAATGCCTAATAAAGTTAAGGAGATGTGGCGGCAACTCAAATTGGAAGGTCAGCCCGCCGAACAACAAATTCATCACCTAAAATGGGGTGAATTTCCCCACGGCATCCAACTTGAAGAACCCGAACCCATTTTTCCTCGCATCAAAGCAGAATCGAAAAAAAAGAAGGAGAACCGGAAAAAAATGGAAACACCACACCCCTCAACAAGTAAAAAAGAGCAAACTCCGGCGGCAAACGTCATCACGATTGATGATTTTGCCAAAGTCCAACTCCGCATTGCCGAAGTTTTGGACGCCGAAAAAGTGGAAAATGCAGATCGATTATTAAAATTGCAAATTCAAATTGGTGAAGAGAAACGGCAACTGGTGGCGGGTATCGCCAAGTGGTACACCCCAGAGGAAATGATCGGGAAAAAAATCGTGGTCGTCGCGAACTTGAAACCGGCAAAAATTCGGGGGGTTGAATCCAATGGAATGCTGTTAGCGGCAAAAACCGGGGACGCGTTGTCAATTGTCACCGTCGAGCGGGACCTGCCCAGTGGCGCCTCGGTTTCGTAATCAACACCACATATTATCAGACCCTTAAATTCAACGAGAGGAGTTCATACGCAGTATGTTTGATTGGCTACGTCGTAAAACCAAAGTCTTTATCATCATTGTCACCGTCGCGTTTATTGCCACCATTTTTCTGGTCTGGGGCATGAACTTAAGAGGGATGTCTGGCTCTGCGGGGGCAGTCAGCCCTACAACTCCGGTGGGTAAAATCAACGGTGAAAAAGTGGAATTGCAACAATTTGGAGCACAGTATGAACGAAATGTAAGTGAACGCGCCCAACAACGCGATGGTGAACTCACCGATCAAGATTACGCCCAAATTCAAGAGCAAACATGGGAACAATTTGTACGGGAGTATTTGATCGAGCAAGCCGTAAAAGAGCACAAGATTCAAGTTAGCAACGAAGAAGTTGTGGATTATATGTTGAACAATCCACCCCAATCCATCCGAGAAAACGAACAATTTCAGGATGAAAACGGTGAATTTTCGTTGGAATTATATCAAAATTATCTCGCCACACTGGATGCAAACATTCTGGCTTCCAACGAAGCCTATTACCGCCAGTTGGTATTGCCGCGTGTACGGTTGCAAAATATGTTGGAATCCGCCGTTCGGGTTACTGAACTGGAATTGAAAGAAGCATATCTGGCTCAGAACTTGAAAGTTACGGTAGAATATGTCGCGTTTCGACCACGCGATCTGCTACCGAATGATAGTGTGGAAGTCACCGATGACGAAATTCAGGCGTACTATGAAGCCCACAAAGAGGACTACAAAGTCGGTGAGCAAGCCATTCTTTCATACGTGTTATTTAATGCCGAACAAGAAGCAAAAGCCGAGATTGACCGGATTTATGCCGAAGCCACCCAACCCGGGGCCGATTTTGCCGCGTTAGCACGAGAATATTCACAAGACCCCGGTTCAGGCGCTCGCGGTGGAGATTTGAATTGGTTCGGAAAAGGACGAATGGTCAAACCATTTGAAGATGCCGCATTCGCCCTAGAACCCGGTGAGATCAGCCAACCGGTGAAGAGCCAGTTTGGTTGGCATATCATCAAAATGGATTCTGTACGAACCACAGATAACGGTGAGAAAGAAGTCCGGGCACGGCATATTTTGATCAAAACCGATCCTACAGAAGAGCAAATGCAAGCCTTCCAACAAAAAGCCAAAGAATTCGCAGAAAAAGCAAAATCAGGCGATTTTGCGGCTATCGCTGCAGAAATGGGCTTAACCATTGAGGAAACCAAACCATTTGAAAATAATGTGAGCGGCTTTGTGGGCGGTGTGGGTCGCGTTCCCGAAGTGGTTGAATTTGCTTTTGCCAACAAGGTAGGAGATGTCAGTGATCCGGTGAACCAGACTCGAGGCGTTTATGTCTTTCAAATCAAAGAAAGGCTACCGGAGCGTGTTCAAGATATAGAAGAAGTGCGCCCCCAGATCGAAAGTTCGGTCAAATTTGAAAAACAACAAGAATTTGCCAAAGCCAAAGCTGAAGAATTCTTAGAACGCCTGAAAACAGAAGGCAAAGATTTGCAAACCCTTGCCGCAGAAATGGATTCCTTACCCTACGAAAAGCCAGAACCCTTTGCTAAAAAGGATTTTGTGCGAGGTGTTGGGCGCGGGAACGAATTTATCTGGACGGCGTTTGAATTGCCTGTGGGGGAAATCAGTGATGTCATTACGATTGAAAACCGTGGAAGCTACATCCTGAAAGTACTTGATCGGGACGAGTTTGATCCGGCTAAATTTGCCGAGGAAAAGGACGCCATTCGGGAGCAGTTGCTTGCCCGCCGGCAAGGCTTGATTTTCAATCACTGGTATGAATCCCAGAAAAAAGATGCGCGGATTGAAGAAAATATCGAAAAATATTTTTCGTTGAACTGACACCCACCGCACCCCGCCCAAGTTTATACAAAAAACCCCGCTTCCGGAATGGAAAGCGGGGTTTTTTCAGGGGGTATTTTAAACGAGTTGAAAGGTTAAACTTCCATGATCTCAGCTTCTTTTTTGCTCAAAATTTCATCAATCAGTTTCGTGTGTTCATCTAATATCTTCTGAATATCATTTTGACCCTTATGCATTTCATCTTCCGAGATGTCTTTATTCTTTTCTGCTTTTTTAAACTCATCATTACCATCCCGGCGCACATTTCGCAAGGCGACGCGGGCATCCTCTGCCATTTTTTTGACCATTTTGACTAACTCTTTGCGGCGGTCTTCGGTCAACTGTGGCACAGCCAACCGGATAATGGTACCATCGCTATTCGGGGTTAGACCGATGTTTGCCGCCAAAATAGCTTTTTCGATCACCGGGATCATGCTTTTTTCCCACGGTTGAACCGTCAACAAACGGGGTTCGGGCGTGCCAATACTCGCCACTTGATTCAAAGGGGTCATCACGCCGTAATAATCAACTTTAATATTTTCCAACAGCGCGGGCGAGGCTTTTCCGGTCCGGATTTTAGTGATGTCCTGCCGGAAGGTTTCCACAGAATCATGCATCTTACGTCTCATCATGTCTAAAATTTCGCGGCTTGTCATTGTTAACCTCCTAAACGTTAAATAATAAAGCACCTAATAGAAAGGTCTATTAAGTGCTTTAGATAAAACCCTATCTTTGGGGTCAGAGATACCGGTCAAAATCGGTTTTCAGCACATCAGGCATAATTTCAGCATCATTACTGGAGCTTTGTTCTGACATGCGGGAATCCTCAACCGAATTTAGCACTTGAATACGCACCGCATGGATTCCCACCGTAGGCGAGTCAGTTATTTGCTGTAATTCTCCTTCTACATAAATCACATCGCCCTTAGCCAACAGCGAATGACACTGCTTGGCAAATTGCCCCCGGGCAATGACCTTCACTGCGGGTAAACGCGATCCCACCCGGAGAGTAAACCCCACTTGAACATCGGCGGAGGCATCATCTGCGAGTACCGGCGAATCAGCAATAATACCGGTCAAGAGCACGTTATTGAGGGTGGGAATCCGATACGTTGTCATTTCTGGTACCTGAAGTCACGTATTTCTACTCGTTTTCGTCATCAAAATCATCATCAAAGTCGTCTTCATCGGTCTCTTCATCGACCTCATCATCACTTTCGGTAATATCGGTGCCCTCACCGCTGGTATCGTCCTCCTCATCCGTTTCCGGTAATTCAGCAACAACCGTCGGCAAGGCTACCGTAATCAAGAACCGTAAAATTGAATCATTTAAACGAAGTAACCGGTCCAATTCGGTTAATAACGGTCCCTCAATGGTAAAATAAGCGAGATAATAATAACCTTCGGTTTTCTTTTTAATAGGATAGGCTAATTTACGCAAACCCATCCGGCGTAATTTAATCATATTACCACCGACGCGAGTAATTAACTCACCCACCTCATTTGCTACCTGTTGGACTCCAGCACCTTCATGGCGGGTAGCGTCGATAATAAACATCATTTCATAGGTTTTCATACGACGGTACGACTCCCTTCGGACATAAAGTTGACTTATCCATAAGTGATAAGTAGGGATAAGAAAAGCGCACATACCAGATGTACGCATTTCCGGGTTTATTCAGAAGTTGTCAGGTGTTGACGATTGAAAAGGCTCATCGTCTTTTCCAAACCGTACTCCACATAATGGAACACGGCATCTTGCGAAACTTGAATAATTTGAGGCAGTTCCGCTTGTTCGGTCTTAGAAAAGGGTGCCAGAACATAATCGGTCAAGGCTTGGTGTTCCGGCTGACCAATCCCCACACGCAATCGCGGGAATTCCGGCGTCTGAAGTGCTTGGATGATCGACGAAATACCGTTATGCCCACCGGCGCTCCCTTTACCTCGCAACCGAAGTTCACCTAAAGGAAGGTGAATATCATCATAAATAATCAAACAGTCTTGGGGCGTCAGGTCATAATAGCGCATTGCTTGGGAAACCGCAAGACCACTACGATTCATGTAGGTCAATGGTTTCAGCAGATGGAGGGTTTCCCCCTTATAAGTACCTGAAGCAATGCTATAAGCCCCTTTGCCCATACGAAAAGAACATTGCAACGTCTGGCTCAGCGCATCAACAACCATAAAACCAATGTTGTGGCGGGTCTGTTCGTACTTCCGCCCCACATTTCCCAGTCCGGCAACCAATTTCATGAAACTATTCGGTATCCTCAGACGTAGCCTCTTCTTCGCTCGTTTCCTCCGCTTGTTTCATACCGCGCGGAATTACCACCGAAGCCAATGTAGTTTCAGGGTCTACCAGAATTTCAATCTCGTCACCCACATTCAAATCAGAGACAGACAGAACCGACCCTAAATCCAAATGGGTAACATCAACATCAATATGCTCTGGGATTTGTGAGGGGAGACATCTAATATGGACCGTACGAAGTTGCTCCTCAAACACGCCTCCTTTTTTAATACCAATAGGCGTTCCAATAAAATTGAGATTCACATCGATTTCAATCGGTTCGCCGAAATGAATATGGAGAAAGTCCAGGTGCAAGACCTCATGCGTTACGGGGTCATATTGGATATCCCGCACAACGCCTTTCAATTCTTCCTCAGACGATTCGACCTTGAAGTCAATTAGCGAGGCTTCATAATGATATTTGGTATTAAACTCATGTGCATCGATATTAAGATGAATATTATCGTCGTGCGGTCCGTAAACCACCGCCGGAATAAATCCATCTCGACGTATTTTTCGAGCAGCACCTTTACCAAACGCCGTTCGAGGTGTTGCACGAAGCGTGATCATAGCCATAAGTAGGTATTTCCTCCTTCTGTACTGGACAAAAATTATATATCTTCAAACATTTCACTGATAGATCGTTCACCGTGGATGCGTTGGATCGCACCTCCCAGAACTTCTGCCACTGATAAGACGCGTATTTTGGCGGGTAAGTCCGCTTTGGGAGCAATGGTGTTGGTCACCACGAGTTCTTTAATGGGCGAATTTTCAATCCGCTCGATGGCGTCTCCGGATAATAAGGCGTGAGTGCATCCGGCATAGACATCTTTTGCGCCATGCTCTTTCATGGTAGTTGCCGCCCGTACGAGCGTCCCTGCCGTGTCACAAATATCATCAAAAATAATGACATTTGAGCCTTCCACATTCCCGATAACGGTCAGCACTTCCGAGACATTGGCACGTGGGCGGTTTTTTTCAATAATCGCAATATCGCCCCCCAACCGTTTGGCAAATGCCCGCGCTAAGGTAGCACGACCTAAATCCGGGGCAACTATCGTTAAATTTTCCAATGCCAAGGATTGAAAGTAGGTTTTAAATACAGACGCGGCATAAAGGTGATCGACGGGAATATCAAAAAAACCCTGAAGTTGGCTGGTATGCAAATCCATGGAAACGACCCGGTCGGCACCGGAGGAACCGATCAGATTCGCAACCAATTTAGCGGTGATCGGTTCTCGTCCGCGGGACTTCCGGTCTTGCCGGGCATAACCAAAATAGGGAATAACCGCCGTAATGGAATGCGCCGATGCGCGGCGCATCGCATCAATCACAATCAGCAGTTCGAGTAGATTCTCGGCAGGCGGATTGGTGGATTGAACGATAAAAACATTCGTCCCACGGATATTATCATGGATTCGCACGGAAATTTCGCCATCGGCAAAGTTTTTAACCTCCATATTGCCGAGGGGCATTCCGGTAAACGCACTAATTTCTTCTGCGAGGGCTAAATTAGAGCGCCCCGCAAATAATTTAGGTGTACGTAACATAATCCTAAAGCCGGATTAAAACGTGTAGTTGGGGCTTTCGCCCTCAAATGTGGCGTGATATTCTTCCAGAACTTTTGTTTCAATATATTCCCGCATTTCGTTGGTAATGGGATGCGCAATGTCACGGTATTCTTTGCGGTCTCCCTCGCCCTCGACTTCGCGGCTTGGCATAGCAATGAAGAAACCATCGCGTCCTTCGATCACTTTCAACCCGCGTACCACAAAACAATCATCAAACGTGATATTAGCAAAAGCGCGAAGCCGGCCAGCTTCATGAAGCGAAATGCGTACTTCTGTAATTTCCACGATACACCCACCTTACCTTTAGTTGTTAATCGATTAACATTGATGCCGATGTCGGAATCGTTGTGGTTACATAAAATCGAAAATCCGGGTAGCGCTCATGTAGTTGCGCTGCGGAAGCCTTTGCTACCGCCGGGTCCGAAAAAAGCCCAAAGAGGGAAGAACCACTGCCAGACATCGCCGCGCTTTCCGCCCCAGTTTCTAACAAAGCCGATTTCAACTCGGCGAGTATCGGGAAACTAGGAAAAACCAGATACTCAAAGTCATTATGCAAATGTTCCAGAATTTCGGGAAATTTGGTGACGAAGTTACCACGTTGCGATACATTTGTCAACGCTAATTTTATATTTTTATACGCCCATACCGTGGAAATCGTGATTTGCGGGTCAATCAGAACCACCCATTTGTGAACCGGTTCCCGAACCACTTCGAGGCGGTCACCGATACCCTGCCCTATCATCGTCCCCCCAAATAGAAAAAAGGGAACATCAGCCCCCAAATTCCGCGCATAGGGGATTAAATCCTGCTTTTTCAGATTCAGACCCCATAATTCACTCAACGCCAGTAGAACCTTCGCGGCATTGGAACTGCCTCCCCCTAACCCCGAACCAATCGGAATATGCTTTTCCAACGCCAAGTGAACATGACCCCGCCCGCCATACATCTCACCCAGCAATTTCGCCGCTTTTACCACTAAATTTTGGTCATTACGCGGTAAATCCGGGTGGTCACACGTAAAATGAATTTGCAAATCCGCTTCCGGATGAATAATCTCAATGGTGAGCGTATCGTACAAATCAATTTCTTGAAAGACCGTAAACAGATTGTGATACCCATCCGGGCGTTGGTTTAAAATATACAAACAGAGATTAACTTTAGCATTCGTACGGTAACTTTTTTTCATCGTAATGCCAACATATCCTCATAAGAAATGAATCCTTGCGCCGTTTTATTCAGAGCATCCACTTGAAGGGGTACCATTCCATGACCTAGCGCAAAATTTTTAACATCCTGAATTGGTTTCTGTCCGGCAACTAACTCACTGATTTTTTTATCAAAATGTAAGAGTTCATACACGACAATATGCCCAATATAGCCTGTATTTTTACATTCATCACAGCCTCGGGGCTTAAAAAATTCCGGTTTTTCGATATTTAGCACGGTGCGGGCATGCTCAACCAGACGAGGCGGTACTTTGGAATCGGGGTCTTTGCAGTGCTCACACAAGCGCGGGATCAGCCGTTGCGCCAAAATACCATTCACGGAATTGGCAATCAAATAAGCTGAAATGCCCATATCCAAAAAGCGAACCAGTGCGCCAAACGCATCCGGGGCATGAACTCGAGCTATTGTCTTCATCTTCCCCATGGAGGCATCCATTGTCAACCGGTAACTTTCTGGAGAAGAAATATCGGAAAGATAGAGAACATCGGGGTTTTGTTTGATAATCGCCCGTAAATCCGTTACTGGGTCTGCATGCGGCTGTTGGATGGTTTGAACCACGCCATCCAACTCATCGCGCAGGGATTCCTCGTAACTGAAAATGATTCGACCCGAGGAGGCAAGCGTGGACAATGTCGCATATACCGTTGTGGTCTTGCCATGATGATACGGTCCTGTGATAACAATGTACCCTCGTGGCTGATTCAAAATCATTTTATACGTTGACAAAATATGTTCGGGGATGCCCATATTCTCCAGATTGGGAATAACAGCGGTTGTCTTCCGTAAATGGAGTACCATCCGCTCACCATGATAGGTCATATAGGTGGAAACAGAAACGGAACATTGCGTCTGCAGGTCATCTAAACGAATCTGGAAAAAACCATCCTGTGGCTCTTTTTTGGTAAGCGTGTTGATATTGGCTAAGATTTTAATCTTATTGATTAAACCTCGCTCCAACCGTTTGGCAATTTTGGTATAGCTATAGACTTTTTCATCGATGCGAATCCGAATATGCACGACATCCCGGCGAGGTTCAATATGGATATGGGACGCATTGCGGAACGCGGCATCTGCCAGCATCTGTTTAATCAGTTGATCCAGTGCAATTTCATCTTTACCCAATACCTTTTCGGGGATACGGGTTTGCTCATCCTCGCCGTAACTGATGATCTCCAATTGTTCCGGGTTCACCACCGACGCACTCCCCACATCACTGATCGGCGCATTGGGACCGCTAAACATCTTGCCATAGTATTTGTCAATAGCCGCCGCAATTTGGGTATCCGCCGCCAAAACCGGGGTGACCACTTTATACCCTGTCAAAAAGGTCGTCTGATCAAGGGCATCATAATTGGTGGGGTCTGCCAGAGCCACCACCAAGCGCTTATCTTTCGCCTGAATCGCAATCAGGTTGTTCTCCCGGGCGAATGCCTCTGGAATAACCCGCACCGTTGCCGGATTCAGATTCAACTTTTCCAAATTCACGGATTTGATATTGAGTCGTTGGGAAAGAAATTCCAACAACTTATCGGTGGTGATAAATTTCAACCGGACTAAGATCGCCCCCAACCGCTCGTTGGTCTGTTTTTGTTCCAATAGCGCGCGGTCCAGTTCCCGTTCTGTAATGAGTCCAGCAGAAACCAGCAAGCTACCTAACCGTTTTTGTGCCATTATTCTTAAAATTCCATTTGATAGATTGCGCTGAATTTAATTCGCCACATTTTAGTCAATTTTTAAGGGTTTGTCAAAGGGTTTCTGGGCTAAAACTCTTGACAGCCACCTGAGAATGATATAGAGTACCAGACCATTAAGGCGATTTTCAGCGAAACACCGAATCGGTTCTCATACATTTAACTTCAGGAGTAGGGCATTTTATGGCAATTTTAATTGATGAATCCAAAACGGTTCTCGTGCAAGGAATTACTGGACGAGAAGGCATGACCCGTGCCAAGTTGATGATGAATTATGGGACAAATGTCGTTGCCGGCTGTACACCGGGCAAAGGCGGTCAAATAGTGCTCGACAAAATTCCGGTATATGATACCGTGCAAGAAGCTACCGAACATCACGGTAAAATTGACATCAGTGTGATTTTTGTACCGGCGCCCTTGGTCAAAAATGCGGCATTGGAGGCAATTTATGCCGGCATTCAGTTGGTGGTTATCGTTCCGGATCGGGTGCCAATATACGACGTACTGGAAATCAGCCGCACAGCGAAAAAGTTCGGAGCCAACTTTGTCGGTCCCAACACGCTGGGTTTGCTCAGCCCGGGCAAAGGAGTGCTCGGCATGATGGGCGGTCGTGCGGAAAGTGCCCGCAAGTGGTTCAAAGCGGGCAACGTCGGTGTGACCTCACGGAGTGGTGGAATGACCAGTTCGATGGCGTATTACCTCAGCCAAAATGGTATCGGGCTATCCACCATAGTCCATGTGGGCGGGGATGCCGTGGTGGGAATGCCCCACCCCAAAATCGTCGAACAGTTTGAACACGACCCCCAAACCGAAGCAGTTGTGATGTTCGGGGAAATTGGCACGTCCCAAGAAGAAACCGTTGCCGACCTCATCGAACAAGGTAAATTCACAAAACCGTTGGTCGCTTACATTGGTGGTAAAGCCGCTAAAGAAGGCACCCGTTTTTCCCATGCTGGAGCCATTGTCGAAGGTAACCGCGGTACACACGCCGGAAAAGTCGCCCGGTTGCGCGAAGTCGGCGCGATTGTGGTAGATTCCTTCGCCGATATACCCGCTGCCACTAAATCTGTTTTGAGCAGATGAGTTTTGCGAGTTGGGGAGTTTGATGAGTTTTACGAGTTGGGGAGTTGGGGAGGTGCTCACTGGTAACTGTAAACTACTAACTGCATTAAAATGAGGTCTTAAAATGGTAGATACATGGAAAACAGAAATTACAAATATTAAACCTAATAAAGTGATGCTACGTGGCTATCCCATCGACCAGTTGATGGGCAACATCTCCTACGCACAAGGCGTTTATCTGGCATTAAAAGGTGAATTACCCACCGAAAATGTGGGTAAACTAATAGACGCAATACTCGTATCCTCCATCGATCATGGGGTGACGCCACCCTCGGCAATGGCAGCCATGATCGCCGCCTCCACCGGAGCGGCAC
The DNA here is from genome assembly GCA_003697105.1 of Gemmatimonadota bacterium. Classification (GTDB taxonomy): domain Bacteria; phylum 4572-55; class 4572-55; order J002; family J002; genus J002. The sequence goes on from RFFQ01000005.1 coordinate 50,094, forward strand.
TGAACAGCGCCCTTGCCGCCGGAATTTTATCCATTAACCGCTTTCACGGCGGCGCAATTGAAGATTGTATGCGGGCAATTCTGGAAGTCAAAGCCTACAAAGAGGAACAGCAGTGTGATGATGCCACTGCCGCTACGGCAATCGTAGCTAATTATCGCGCTAAAAAAGTACGGATTGCCGGCTTCGGACATCGAATTCATACCGAAGACCCACGCACGATTAAACTATTTCGATTGGCAGACGAATTAAACCTTGCGGGAGAATTTGTGGAATTGGGAAAGGCGCTGGAAGCCGCGATTAGTGAATCTCTGGGCAAAAAATTACCGATGAACGTAGATGGCGCTATCGCCGCCCTGCTCTGTGAATTGGATTTTGAACCTGATCTGGCAAACGCCTTCTTTATCATGGCACGGGTGCCCGGCTTAGTGGCGCACATCCGTGAAGAACAGACCCGGCAAAAACCGATGCGGCGTATCGACCCCAATAATTGGGAGTACGATGGTGCGGAAGAGCGTTTTTTGTAAAAAGGCGGCGCTAAATGGGTTTTCCTCATTTGTTTACCCGAATCTTAACGCGGGTCATAAACATAAAGCCCGGGCCAGCATCCGCTCCGCAATATGTCGCTGTTTATAGCCAGTGTGGGGGATGATAGCGCAACCGGATAATCCAGTTGTAAAGTTTTTTAGTACACAATACAATAACATAAGCCATAACAATACGCAACCGCAAGAAACCGCGTTTCCATATGCCACCGCCTATCCGTTGACAGGCGGTGGTTATCCGTCCTTCATTCATCCTCTTTGGACATCATCTTCATAAATTCCTTGATCAGTCCCTCGATTAAGCCCTTTAAGCCTTGATTGAGGTCGGGATCAAGTTCTATCGCACGGTTAAAATCAGCCAGTGCTTTGGTATAATTTTCTTGTGCGGCATACACTGTACCTCGCCCAACATATGCCTGTGCCTTATCCGGGTTGACCTCAATCGCCTGACCAAAACTTGCCAGCGCCGCTTCATACTGTTGCAGTGCCAACCGGGTGAAGCCTTGCTCCTGGTAAGGCAGCACCTGGCGGGGGTCAAGCGTGATCGCCTGCTGATAATCGGTAAGTGCCGCCTCAAAATTCTGCATTTGCCGGTGGGTATTACCGCGATGGGTGTATGCCAGCGCATGATTGGGATCAAGTGCGATCACCTGCGAAAAGTACCTGACCGCTTGCGCATAATCTTGCCGATTAAAAGCGGCTTTCCCCTGCTGAAAATAATATTGAATGGTGTCCAGCCGATCTTCCATGCGTTCTATGAATTGAGTGGAAATCCGTTGACGGGGTCGACCCGCCCTACTACTTGGACGAAAGACCAAACCCCTTTCCATTTGGTAACTAAATCCATCTACAATGAGTGTAGGATACGTGGTTTCAAGAGTAAGATCAAGGGCAAAATCGGGGGAGAATTATTGACACCCTCACCGAGGAATATTATGTTAGCATCATATCTTGTGCGGGGAGTGTTTTATGTCAAAAGAACTGCATGTTGTTTTTGGGACGGGTTCGGTAGGATGTTGGATTGCGCGTGCTTTACGAAAGATGGGATACAATGTGCGTGCGGTAAATCGTAGCGGTAAACGCCCTGTCCTGATGCCGGTAGAAGTGGATTTCAAAGGTCAGATCGCGCTGCCGGGTCTGGATGTCTGGATTTTTGTGGTGGTCGATGATGCCACCCGCTTCTGCGGATACCCAAACGGTCATCCGGAAAATGAACGACCTGTTCGTTCAATTCGGACTCCCCGAGCAGGTCTGCACCGATAACGGCAAAGCCTTTACCTCGGTTTGGGAAGGCGGCACTCATCAATTTGAGACCTTTTTGAATGAGCGTCACATTGAACACGATCTGATTACACCGTATTATCCTGAAAGCAACGGCAAAGTGGAAGCCTTGATCAAAATCATTAACCGCGAGTGCTTACGCTGGTATTCGATGACGCATCACAAAGAGCAATTTCAATCGATCTCGGAATTGCAAGAGGCGTTGGATACCTTTGTCGAGTACTATAATTGGTATCGGGGACACCGCGC
>RFFQ01000037.1 GCA_003697105.1 Gemmatimonadota bacterium
GAATCTAGGTCATCAAAGGCATCTTCACTAAGGCTACCTTCATCAAATGTAACCGAATCTAGGTCATCAAAGGCATCTTCACTAAGGCTATCCTCATCAAGAGCAACATCATCAAATTCGGGCAATTCATTTAGGACAGACATATTCGGACTATCGAGAGAAATATCTCCAAAATCAGTACTGTCATCATCTGCAGGTGACATCGAATCCAAACCGTTAAAGTCGAGATCTGCCAATCCGGCATGGTCATCATCATGGGTCTGGGTTTGTCCTGTTTTTTCTCGCAAATCATTAATTTTAGCTTGCAAACCCGGCGACATTCCCTCTTCTTCTGCCATGGTCTCATAAATGCGCAACGCTTTTTCGTGAAAACCTTGTTGCTCGTATAATTTAGCGAGGTTATTCTCCTGAAAAGCAGGGGCGGGAGTCAGGTCATCAAACGCTGGCATTTCAATGGGTGCAGTTTCCTGAGAAGACGCCGCAGAAGCATTGAGTTGTTTTTCCAACTGTGTCAGATGGGTTTCGGCGTCTGTATTGGAGGGGTCAAGTTCCAGAATCTGGCGATATTTTTCAATTGCCAGTTCATACATCTCTTTTTGACGGTAAATTTCAGCTAATCCGGTAAGTGCAACAATGTTGGTGGGGTCAAGCCGGTTTGCTTCTTCAAATTCGTTCCGCGCCATGACCATATTACCTTCATTTTGGTAACATTTGGCGAGAACTACATGCGCCCCGGCATTAGTGGGATGGTATTTCAGACCACTTTCGCAAACCATCCGGGCTTCTTCGATCAAGCCGCTTTTGCGATACGCATCTGCCAGCGGCACAAACACCAGCGATTTTGGATTCTTTTGCCAGCGTTCTCCCAGTTGCTGAATCTCTGGACGAAGTGAAATTTCGTCTTCAGTGGATTTATTCTTTGCCATGATTTGCTTCTCCTATGCCCCGAAATGGGTAATTTTGCCCTATCAATAATATTGGATAGATCAAGGAATGTCAAGCAAAATGTAGGATTTACAGCTTTATTATGGAATACCCTTAAATTTTGTGATACACGGTTCTGAAATCACAGACCTAGATGATTTAGTTGTAAAAAAAAAGAGAGCACCGGTGCACACGTGGCACACCTTGCCGTACAACATTAGATTCAGACTTCCGGCAGGTTCTTTTCCGCTATTGACAACCTCTAACCCCGCGATTATCTTTTCCCGATACGGAAATACGACATCTTTTGCTGAAATTATATACAGGTATGTTATGCACGAAAAAATTATTGTTCGGGGTGCACGCGAACACAATCTGAAGAATATTCAAGTGGAAATCCCGCGGGATAAATTAGTGGTCATCACCGGGTTAAGCGGCTCCGGCAAATCGTCTCTGGCGTTTGACACCATCTATGCCGAAGGGCAACGTCGTTATGTGGAATCCCTTTCGGCATACGCTCGCCAATTTTTAGGACCGATGGAAAAGCCAGACGTTGACGCGATTGAGGGACTTTCTCCGGCGATCTCCATCGAGCAACACAGTGCCGGGCACAACCCCCGTTCTACGGTCGCCACTATGACCGAAATTTACGATTATTTGCGCTTGCTTTACGCCCATGTGGGTACCCCCTTTTGTTACAATTGCGGTAAGGAAATCGCCAAGCAGACCGTGGAACAGATTGTAGATTCCCTGCTGGGACGGAAAGAAGGCACTCGCCTTCAACTGCTCGCGCCGAAAGTGCGGGGACGAAAAGGCGAGTATAAAAAGTTATTTGAAGATATTCAACGACAGGGATTCGTGCGAGTGCGGGTCAACGGGGAGATTTTTGACCTCAGCGAAGTACCCAATCTGGATAAAAAGAAAAAACACAACATTGAAATTGTTGTCGATCGTCTTGTGATCAAGCCGGGCATTGAAACCCGTTTGGCAGATAGTTTGGAAATTGCTCTGCAACAGGGAGAAGGTATTGTGTTGGTCGATATTACCGGTCAAGGCGAACGGCTGTTCAGCGCCAACTTTGCCTGCCCCGATTGCATGATCGCTTATGAAGAGATCGAACCCCGCCTGTTCAGTTTCAATAGCCCCTTTGGAGCATGTCCGCATTGTGGCGGCTTGGGCGCTACCAGCGAAATTGACCCCGAAAAAATCGTCCCCAACCCCTCCTTATCCATTATTGAGGGGGCAATTACGTGTTGGAGCAATCCGGCAGAACGATGGTACGGTAAAATGTTGCATCAAGTTGCCGAAAGCTACGGTTTCCGGCTCTCGACCCCGTTTGAAAAGCTCGATCCCGAACATCAGACCATTTTACTCCACGGAACAAAAACAAAACGCACGAAAAACTACCAGCGCCGCACCCGCTTTGATGGCACCTACTTCGAAGGCGCCATCGCCTACTTACAACGCCGGTTTAATGAGACCGCGTCCGATGGAATGCGGCAGTGGATTCAATCCTACATGTCCTACCGAACGTGTTCAGAGTGCAACGGCAACCGGTTAAATAAACAGGCACTTTCCGTTAAGATTGATGGGCGGTCGATTGCCGAGGTAACCCAGATGTCCGTTCAGCAGGCATACGCCCTATTTGCCGATTTGCACCTCACCGAACGACAAGAGCACATTGCCCACACCATTTTGAAGGAAATTCGGGAGCGGTTGGGCTTCCTCTCCAATGTAGGCTTGGAATATCTCTCGCTCGATCGCCGGGCAAGTACCCTATCGGGAGGAGAGGCGCAACGCATCCGCTTGGCAACCCAAATCGGCAGTTCCTTGATGGGCGTGTTGTATGTGCTGGACGAACCCAGTATCGGGCTACACCCGCGTGATAATCGACGGTTGCTGGAAACCCTCTTTCAGATGCGTGATTTGGGCAACACGGTGATTGTCGTAGAGCATGATAAAGAAACCATCCTTTCCGCCGATTTTGTGCTCGATTTAGGTCCCGGTGCCGGAAAATATGGTGGCAGTATTGTGGCACAAGGCACACCGGAGGACATTAAACAGACGGCAGAATCCCTCACCGGCGCGTATATCAGTAACCGTAAACGAATCGAAATCCCCGAAAAACGACGTGCCGGCAATGGCTACCAACTGACGCTAGTTGGCGCCTCAGAAAACAATTTGAAACATATTACGGTGGATTTCCCCCTCGGTAAATTTATTTGTGTGACCGGTGTTAGTGGTTCCGGCAAAAGCACCCTGATCAATGAAACCCTTTATAAAATCGCGGCGAACCATTTTAACCGCTCAACTCATCTGGTGGGTAAATATCAAGGCATAAAAGGGTTAAACCACATCGATAAGATTATCAATATCGACCAATCCCCCATTGGACGAACTCCCCGCAGCAATCCGGCAACATATACCGGATTGTTCACACCCATCCGGGAGATTTTCGCCAAAACCCACGATGCCAAAGTCCGTGGGTACAAACCGGGACGCTTTAGCTTTAACGTGAAAGGCGGGCGCTGTGAGGCATGTGAAGGGGCTGGGATGATCAAAATTGAAATGCACTTTTTGCCAGATATTTATGTGCCGTGCGAGGTCTGCAAAGGACGGCGTTACAACCGGGAAACACTCGAAATCCGCTATAAAGGCAAAACCATTTATGATGTGCTGGAAATGACCGTCGATGAGGCGCTCAACTTTTTTGAGAGCATCCCGCAGGTGGCGCGGCGTTTACAGACCCTGTATGATGTGGGATTAGGCTACATCCATTTGGGGCAATCTGCCACGACCCTCTCCGGCGGGGAGGCACAACGGGTTAAACTCTCCTCGGAACTCTCCAAAATTGGTACCGGAAATACCCTCTATATTCTGGATGAACCGACTACCGGTCTCCATTTTGAGGATGTACGAGTCCTGCTCAATGTTCTCAACCGGCTCGTCGATAAAGGCAATACGGTGGTCGTCATTGAACATAATCTGGATGTGATTAAGGTCGCCGATCATATCATCGATTTGGGTCCAGAAGGCGGGGAAAATGGGGGAGAAATCATCGCTACCGGAACACCGGAAGCCGTGGCGGCAGTGGAACGCAGTTGGACGGGCAAATATCTGAAAACAGAGTTGGGAGGTTGACCTCTTGACCGAAATTGTGGATCATTTATGTTGAAATTGGCATGAAACCAATCGAGAAAATTCCGATATTTCCCTTGGGAGTTGTGCTGTTCCCAGAAATCCCGTTACCCTTGCATATTTTTGAGGAACGGTACAAAAAGATGATCCGCTATTGTTTAGATGAACAGCAACCTTTTGGTGTGGTACTGTACGAAGACGGCAAACTCTACAACAAAGGGTGTACCGCCGTGATCACCCGGCTATTGAATGAATATCCCGACGGACGGCTGGATATTCTGGCAAAAGGGGCTCACCGGTTCCAGCTCGTTGATCTAATTGACGAAAAAGCCTATCTGCAAGCCCTCGTTGAGTATTTTGATGACCTCCCCGAAACAGACCCCGCCGCATTGAAGCCACTCGCCCAAGAAGGGGTAACGTTGCTCAAACAGATGGCAACATTACACGGACAAAACATAGATGTCTCGCTGATAGATTATTTTCAGCCCAAAACAATTTCCTACCTCATTGCGGCGAGTGCCGGTTTCACTAAACAAGAAGAACAAGCCTTTTTGGAAATGACCTCCACAAAAAAACGACTGGAACGCGGGATTGAAGCGCTTTATAAAGCCCTAGAGCGCTTGAAACGCACCTCCAAAATCGATCACCGCCGGAACGGACGTCCCCCAACGTTTACACCGTAAATACCCCCATTAAAGCCAACCACCACTTTCCATGCCGGCGCTCCATTGATATTTGCTTGACATTTCTCAATGAGTAGGGTATAACTGATCTGGCTACAAATTAGATTTCCACGTTTAACCAGAAAGGACGCGGTTGTGATATCACTATCAAAACGTACCTTGAAAGCGGTCTTGGAAAACACAGTCACTCAAAATGCAGACCGCCCAGCGCTCTCTTGGGTTGATGATCATCCTATCACGTATGCGGATTTGGGACAACACGTTCAGCAACTGATTGAATTTCTCCATCGAGAAGGCGTCGGGCAAGGAGACCAGGTAGCAATTCTCAGTGAAAACCAACCCCATTGGGGCATCGCTTTTTTTGCGATCACCACAATGGGAGCCGTCGCCGTACCCATTTTACCCGATTTTCACGCCTCCGCCATTCATCATATCCTGCGCCATGCCGAGTGCAAAGCGATTTTTATCTCGGAAAACCAGTATGAAAAGCTGGAAGCGGAATCCTTGGAGCATCTCCAAACCAAAATCTTAATTGAAACATTCGACCTTATCCCCTCTGACACCAAAAAAAGTGGTCTCAAAGATATCCTTCAGGAAGGTCAGAAAGAATTTGCTAAATTTAAGGAAGCGGCAAAAGAGACCGCCCAAAAAATCCTGAAACAAGACGTGGATGTGGCAGAAGATGACCTCGCATCGATTATCTATACGTCCGGTACCACCGGACATTCCAAAGGAGTGATGCTGACCCACCGGAATATTGTGTTTGATGCCCAGCAATCTACCCAAGTCCAGATGATCACAAACCAAGACCGGATGCTCTCCATTCTGCCTTTAGCCCATACATTTGAATGCACCGTGGGTATGATCCTACCCCTCATGTGTGGAGCGTGCATTTACTATTTGCGCAAACCACCCACAGCACGAGTGCTACTGCCGGCGATGGCAAAAATCCGCCCCACATTGATGCTGAGTGTCCCGCTGGTGATTGAAAAAATCTATAAGATGCGCATCCTGCCAGAACTGAAGAAAAACGCGCTATTACGCGGTGCGACCAAATTGCCAATGGTACGAAAACAGTTGCACAAAATCGCCGGAAAAAAACTACTGGAGACATTTGGCGGGGAACTCAAATTTTTTGGCATCGGCGGGGCGGCACTGGCACCGGAAGTGGAACTTTTCCTCCGGGAAGCTGAATTCCCGTATGCCATAGGTTACGGCTTGACCGAAACCTCCCCGGTCAGTGCCGGAACAAACCCGGCCAAAACCAAATATCGCTCCACGGGACCCCCATTACCGGAAGTGGAAATCAAAATTGACAATCCAGACCCCCAAACCGGCGAAGGGGAAATCCTCATCCGTGGGGAAAACGTGATGAAAGGGTACTACAAAGACGCCGAACGCACCGCCGCCGTTCTTTCCGAAGACGGGTGGTTCCGCACCGGCGATTTGGGAATGTTTGACAAGGAAGGCTACCTTTACATCAAAGGGCGGCTCAAAAACATGCTGTTAGGTCCCAGTGGCGAAAATATTTACCCCGAAGAGATCGAATATATCATCGGGGAGTCCGACTATGTGTTGGAATCTCTGGTGTACCAACTCGATGGCAAATTGGTGGCGCGTGTCCACCTCAATTATGAAAAATTGGACGAAGAGTTTGCCCATAAAAACCTGAGTGACTCTCAATTAAAAGTGAAAATTGAACAACTCCTGGAACACCTGCGCAAAGAGGTGAACGCCAAAGTATCCAGCTTTTGCCGGTTGCACAAGATGATCGAACAGCGCGATCCGTTTGAAAAAACGCCCACGAAAAAAATTAAGCGCTATTTGTACACCGAGGAACAAAACTAAAAGGATCGATTCATGGCTACCAAAACCGCCCCCTCAATCCCAGATGCCACTATCGAGGCATTGGTGCGGAGCTTTTTTAAGGAAGCCTCCGCCTACGGATTTAAGCAAGCGGATTATCTTCGGTTTGTGAACCAATTGCTCGATCTGGCATTGCATCAAAATAGCGAAACCCGCCTCGCATCATCGCCTTCAGCTACATCCGTTGCCAATCCGACCCCCACAGAGCTACCTATTAAAAGTGACCGCTTATGGATTCGAGAATTCAAGCTCGAACAAGATCGCCGTTATTTTGATACCTGGCTAGAGGATGAATTTGGGCGATATTTTTTGCTTTCGCGGACAACCGCACGCACTGCCAATTTTGATGATCTGATCCGCAGTCCCTCCACCGTTGCGGGGATGATTACTCTCCCCGATGAAACCCCGATCGGAGCAGTACTCTACCTAAATGTGGATCAGCAACATCGCAAAGCAGAACTAAGAAAACTCATCGGCGAACCCTCCATGCGCGGTAAAGGGTTGGCAAAGGAAGCAACCCGTCTCTGGTTGCGCTATGGCGCATCCCGACTGAGCTTAAACAAAATCTACCTAAATACCCTCAACACCAATCTCCGCAATATTAAACTCAACGAAGATTTAGGATTTAAAGTCGAGGGCATCCTGCGGAATGAAGTCTTTTTTGATGGGGAATATCGCGATGTCCTGCGCATGGGGTTTTGGTGTGGAGAATAA
>RFFQ01000038.1 GCA_003697105.1 Gemmatimonadota bacterium
ACAATTAATGAAATCACATATTTAGGATGAATCAGATAGATTCAAATAAAGGAAACTCCCATGAAAGAATATCTCAAAAAACATCCGTGGCAAATCTTTATTATTACCGAGGAGCTGATTGTAGTTTTAGTTGAGATTGCCGTATGGATACTGTCGATAAACCAATATTGGGTTTGGGGTTTGCTGGCTGGTTTTGTTGGGATAGATATTCTTTTAGCCATTTGGGGCAAAGTGGAAATTGAAACCAGTAAAACCGCGCTGGTGGAGGTCTTTAAAAGTTACACCCGGGAACTAAAACCAGGTTTGAATTTTCTCCTCCCCCCGTTGGAAAAACTGGCAGGTGTCCGGATCAATGGAAAAATGGAAAAGTATATCGATTTGCGAGAGCGCATCCTTGAACTAGGGGAACAACGGGTCATTACCGGCGAGGGTAAAAATCGCGAGGCGGATTCGATTCAACTGATTATTGATGTCGTGGTTTATTGGCGGATTGTCGATATCCAAAAAGTCGCTTATGAGGTCAGTAGCGATATTTCCCAATTATTGCGAGATAGTGCGGATGCTGCCTTGCGAAACTTAATCGGAAATATGACGTGGGCAGAGACCATCAACTCCCGGAACGATATTGAAAAAAAATTTGAAGAGGAAATGAAAGAAGACCAGGATCGATGGGGTATCAAGCTCATCAAAGTGGAAGTGAAAGATATCCGCTTACCGGATTCTCTGATTAAAGCGATTGAGAACCGGGCGGCGTCCGAGCAACGCGCTAAAGCAGTAATGGCAGAAGCCGAAGGGGAGAAAAGAGCCGCGATTCTACGCGCAGAAGGCGAAGCGGAACGCGTCACACGGGTCTTTCAAGCGATTAAAGAACAGGACAATGACGCGTTGATCGCCATTCAATATATGGAAACTTTAAAAGAGATTGCCCGCGGGCAAGGCAATAAGGTCTTTTTGCCGGTGGAAGTGACAAATTTACTTTCCTCACTAAGTCCCGGCTTGAACCGGATCAATGCTCCCACCGATAAAACCTCCGATGAAACACCGGCTAACGTACCGAAGACAACCTCCCCTGCCGAAAAAACCCACAATCCGCTCGAAGACGCATTCCAAAACCTGGACCCGGCAACCCAACACCTGGTCTTAAATCTGATCAAAAATCAACAACCCCAACCAGAAACAAAGCCCCATGAAAACAAGCCTACAGATTGAAGGTATGACCTGCAAGCATTGCGTACAGCGCGTTAAGAACGCCCTCGAAAAGGTCGAGGGTGTTCTTTCTGCCACGGTATGGCTGGAAGATAACCGGGCGGAGGTCGAGTTTGATGCCACAAAAACCACCGTTGATACCCTCGCCCAAGCGGTCATTGAGGCGGACTATGGTGTCACAGGCTGGGAGATGCCCGAACCCCCAACGGAGCCCCAGTCCTCACCACCGGAAACCGGCACCCGTTACACACCCGCCCGCCTCCAATTTGCTGTGGAAGGGATGACCTGCGCGAATTGTGTTGCCGCTGTGGAGAAAAAGCTCAAAACCGTACCGGGAGTAACCGCCGCAGTGGTGAATCTGGCAAACGAAAAAGCCTCTGTGGAGTTTGATCCCACCCAAGCCGATGAAAACACCTTGTTTGAGGCAGTGAAACAAGCCGGTTACCGGGCAAAAAAACTGCGTACGGCAGAAGATGTGGCTGAGAGCGATCAAAAGGCATTACGCTGGGTCATCTTCACTGCCATTTTTGCCTTGCCTGTGATGATCTTGATGATGTTTCACGAGCAACTCCCGTTATCCCCCACCCAAAATGTGTGGCTCAGTTTTGTACTGGCAACGATTGTTCAGTTTTCGTCAGGACTGATTTTTTATCGGGGAGCATACCATTCCCTTAAAAATGGTACGGCTAATATGGATGTGCTGGTGGCGTTGGGGACGACCGCGGCGTACGGTTACAGCGTGCTAGTTGTTTTTCTACCACAGGTGTTCCACCATCAGATGCATTTTTTTGAGGCGGCGGCACTGCTGATCCTTTTCATCCGTTTTGGCAAATGGCTAGAAGCACGAGCACGCGGGAAGGCATACAAAGCGTTAACCGCATTACTGGAATTACAAGCAGACCGGGCACGGCTACTAATTGATGGAATGGAAAAAGAAGTTCCCGCCTCAGATGTCAACGTGGGTGACCTCGTGCGAGTGCGCCCCGGTGAAAAAATTCCGGTAGATGGGGAGGTCGTAGTCGGGCACTCCACCGTGGATGAATCGATGCTGACCGGCGAATCGATTCCGGTGGAAAAATCCGTTGGGGATAGTGTAGCCGGCGCCACGATCAATGCTTCCGGCGTTTTGACCATCAAAACCACGCGCACCGGTTCCGATACGGTGCTAGCGCAGATCGTCCGGCTAGTGGAAGAAGCGCAAGGCGATAAAGCACCCATTCAACGCTTTGCTGATGCGGTCTCCAACGTGTTTGTGCCGGTTGTGGTCGGATTATCGCTCCTCACGTTTGGTATCTGGTTTGTCCTGCTCCACGCAGATTTTGTTTTTGCGTTTACCGCCGCGATTTCCGTACTGGTCATCGCCTGCCCCTGTGCCCTAGGGCTTGCAACACCAACCGCCATCATGGTGGGGTCTGGGATCGGCTTACAACGGGGGATTCTCTTTAAGCGGGCATCCGTACTCGAACAAATTGCCCGGGTGGATGCCATCCTGCTTGATAAAACCGGCACCATTACTGCCGGAAATATTCGGGTGACTGAAATTTTACCGGTTCATAAGCTCCCTGTTGAGAGACTGTTACAACTAAGCGCCTCCGCTGAAGCGCAATCTACCCATCCATTGGCGGTAGCGGTGGTCGATCACGCCCGGGCACAGCAGGTACAACTGCTTCCTGCCAGCCATACCCACGAAGAAGCCGGACACGGAATTAAAGCCACCGTGGCGGGTCAAAGCGTCATTGTCGGTAGCCGGAACTGGCTAGAAAAAAATGGTGTAGTGGTCGAAATCGAACCCGATCACATCAATCAACTTCAAGCACGTGGGCAGACCCTGCTTTTTGTGGCTATCGAGGGGCACTTAGCGGGTATTTTGGGGCTGGCAGACACCATCAAACCAACATCTCCGGCGGCACTCGCCGCCATGAAAAATTTAGGCATCGAGACGATGATGATCACCGGCGACAATCAGCAGACGGCCCGCCTCATCGCTGCCGAAGTGGGACATATCGATGCGGTTTTTGCGGAAGTCCGCCCACCGGATAAAATCCAGAAGGTGCGAGAGGTACAGGCGCGGGGGAAGCGCGTCGCGATGGTCGGAGATGGCATTAACGATGCCCCCGCCTTAGCTCAAGCCGATGTCGGGATTGCCATTGGTTCGGGTACAGACGTGGCAAAAGAAACCGGTGATGTGATCCTCATCCACAGTGATTTGCAAGATGTCGTGCGGGCAATACGGCTCGGTAAAGCGACCCTACATAAAATCAAACAAAATTTGTTTTGGGCACTGATCTACAACGTGATCGGCATTCCGGTTGCCGCTGGGGTGTTGTACCCCTTCACCGGTATCTTGCTCCCTCCTGAATTTGCGGGCTTGGCAATGGCGATGTCCTCCGTGAGCGTGGTGACCAATTCGTTGTTGCTAAAACGAGTCCAGATCGATGATAACCCATGAATACCGCCCCATTTCGTTCTTCCACCGGTCTCTACCTTCATCTACCATTTTGTGAAAAACGGTGCTACTACTGCGATTTCAGTACTGCCGCCTTTCGCCCCAATTTGGTGCGCAAATATTTGACAGCGTTTCATGCCGAAATCGATCAGGTCGTAACCTACTTTCCCCACACTACCATCCAGACCGTCTTTTTCGGAGGCGGTACACCGTCCTTACACTCCGCAGAAGAGCTGGTCGCCATTTTTGAGCATCTCCATCGCACATTTACCATTTATCCGGCGGCAGAAATCACCTGCGAGACCAACCCGGAAAATTTGACAGCCGACAAACTACACCACTTAAAAACACTAGGTGTCAATCGATTGAGCATCGGGGTGCAGTCATTCCATGACCATCATTTGCAACGCATTGGTCGAGTGCATAATGCCGCCACGGCGATTGGTGCATACCACCGGGCACGCCATGCCGGTTTTGAGAACATCAATATAGATTTGATGTTTGCCTTACCAGACCAGACGTTATCCGAAGTGGAGCGTGATCTGGATCAACTGATCGATCTCGCTCCAGAGCATATTTCCGCATACAGCCTGATTGTAGAGGACAAGACGTTATTCGGCAAGCAATTGCGGCAGGGCCAGTTTGTGCCCATGGAGGAAGACCTAGAAGCCCAAATGTATGAAATGGTGATCGACCGGCTGACCACAGCCCGCTATTTGCACTATGAAATCTCGAATTTTGCCCGGCCGGGGTTTGCTTGTGCTCACAATTTAGGGTATTGGGCCGGAGGCGATTATCTGGGGATTGGTGCCGGAGCACATTCGCACCGGCAAGGGCATCGCTGGGCAAACGAGGGGAACGTCTCCAAGTACGTGCGCCGGATGCAGGCAGGGGAATCACCGGTGGTGATGGAAGAGCATCTTTCACGAGAGCAACAGATGGCAGAAATCGTTTTTTTAGCTCTGCGTACCCGCAATGGCATCCAGATCACGGATTTTCAGCGCCGTTTCGGCGTAAAGATCGATACGGTTTACGGGGAAACATTAGAAACATTGCAACAGCGTGGCTTGATCCAGCGCACACCTGAGCGCATCCAACTGACCCGGCAGGGTCTATTACTGGCAGATGCCGTGTGTAGTGAATTTATGGCGCTGTAACCCGGTGATAATCTTATAACTGCTCGATCAACATTTGCACATCTTGAATATCAATCCGCCCGTTCGTATTAAAGTCACATTCGGGGCAATTTTCGCTGGCGGTGTTCCACTGAATCAGCAATAGTCCCAAGTCCAACCGGTCAATATGCCCGTCCCGGTTGAGATCATACGGGCTGCGTGTCAGTGCTGCATCAAACTTCGCCACGAAAATATCGGTTGCTCCATTTAAGCTGGAGTCGTAACTCCGGTTTTGGGTCGGTAAATTAACTGACATTGTACCACCTGCCACATACACCCCTTGCGAATGTACCTGAATTGCCGCACTGCTCTCATTACTACTGCCGCCAAAATAGCTGGAGGCTTCCAAAGTAGTTAAAAGACTATCAAATTTAGAGATAAACAGGTCATAGCCCCCATTCGGGTTGGGGTCATAGCCATCACCGGTAACCGGAAATTGAGTTGATAGGGTTCCACCGGTCACGTAAACGTCCGCTTCTGGGGTCAGGATTAGGTCTGGGTCGAGGTCGGTATCCCAACCCCCCAGGAGTGTACACGCGGTTAAGCCGGCCAGATTGGCATCAAACCGCGCTACAAATACCTCTTGATTACCACCACCGTACCCTTGCTGGTAAGCGTTGTCGGTGGTTGGAAAGAAAAACGAATTGGTGTGACCAGTGATGTAAATACCCTGCCCGCCACTAATTGCGACCGAAAACGCACCGTCATCACTGCGTTCACCTAAAAACGTAGCGGCGAGCAAAGCCCCCAAGTCATTGCTCATTTTTGCCACAAACACATCTCCGATAAACGGCGTCCCACCGTTATAGCTTTCATCGTATGCCCCCGCGGTGACCGGAAAATCCGCGGAACTGGTCTGCCCGGTGAGGTAGATATTGCCCCCGGCATCTAAAGCCAAATCATGCGGTACATCATACACCGAACCACCGATAAAAGTGGATTGGACTAATTGGGTCAAATCGGGGTCGAGCTTGGCGACAAATCCATCCACTTGCCCGTTGGCGTCTTCATCAAATGCACCCGTGGTTACCGGAAAATTCGTGGAAAAAGTGTTACCGGTTAGGTAGATATAATCGGCATCCCACGTAATTCCGCTGGCATATTCCCGTCCAGAATCACCCAAAAAGGTGGACGCGTGCACGACACTCAAATCACGGTCTAATTTGGTAATAAACACATCGCCGTTTGCGCTGTATTCATTCTTATAGCTGTTTTCGGTCACGGGGAAATCCGCGGAAAGTGTTTGTCCGGTTACATAAACGTGACCGGCGCCATCGATGGTAATGGCATACGCAAAATCTTGGTCGGAGCCTCCCAAATAGGTTGCCGCCGCCATTTGGGTCAAATCCGGTGTAAATTTCGCCAGAAAAATATCCCATTCGCCGCCATTAAAATCGGGGTCATACGCCGTAACGGAGGTGGGCAGATTGGTTGAATTTGTCGAACCGGCAACATAAATGAAGCCATCTGCATCGATTGCCATTTCTACGGGTAGCGCGATATCCCACTCCTCGCCATCGCCTCCAAAAAAAGTGGATCGCATTGATCCGGCATGACTCGCGGCAGTGAACTGGAGTAAGAGCACTATTGCAACAATTAAAGCGCAAGATTGATAACGTAACATACAACCTCCTCGGAATAAGGGTCACTGAGGATAAAAAAGACCCTGAACAGGTTCAGGGTCTGTTACGAGGTTTCCGCTAAACAGGTTTCGTTCAGATTGGGTTAGATGACCACGGCGTGCGAACCGGTCGTTTCATCTTTGGTCACACTGATCCGGGTTGGGAAAGCATCATTGAGTTCCGGGATGTGGGTAATCACCAGAATTTTTTCAAAATCATCAGCGATAGTACTAATAACCTCCACCAAGCGATCCCGCCCTTCGGCATCTTGAGTGCCGAATCCTTCGTCCACGACCAGTGTTTGCAATTTTGCACCGGCTCGACGCGCCAGCAGTTTGGAAAGCGCAATTCGGATGGCAAAATTGATACGGAACGCCTCACCCCCACTAAATAACTCGTAGGGGCGGGTACTGGACTCATCGGTGACCCGGATTTCTAATGTTTCGGCAATGTTTCCTGATTTTTGGGTTTTCTGGCTTTCAAATTTAACGTACATCCGGTGATCGCTTAGGCGTTGCAGAATTTCATTGGCTTCTTCTTCCAATTCCGGCAAAATTCGCTCGATAATTAATGCCTGAATCCCTTTTTTGCTAAACGCATAAACCAGATCGTTATAAATACCTTTTAACTCTTGCTGTTCCTTCAGTTCCTGTTGTTTGGTTTTCCGTTGTTGTTCCAGTTGGCGTAGATGTTCCAAGCGTTCTTCATTACGCCCTAAGGAGGTTCGGGTCACCGCCTCATCTCGCCGGATGGTGATCAATTCGGTATCCAATGTCCGGACGTTTTCTTCAATTTTCGGTAGGTCTCGAATGTCATTGAACAGGGAATCCCGTTGTTCCCGAATTTTAGCCAACTGGCTTTCTTTCCGTCCGAGTTGGGATTTCATGTCATTGAGGTTTTTCCGCACTTCATCAATGGCTTGTTGGGCGTGTTCTAATTCGATTTTTTTGCGTTCGTAGCTCGCCAGTTCCCGGATTCGGCGGCGTACCGCCACATGGGCTTCGGGGTCATAATCTAATTGATCGATTTTTTTCTGAACCCGTTCCCGTTTCCGGCGCAGGGTTATGGCAAACGCATTTTCTTTCAATTTCTTAAGCCGGAGTTCCAGCTTTTTCTGGTGTTTCGGCAATTCTTTTTCAATCTGATTCACTTCGGAAATTGCCGCGTCGAGTTGTCCTTTTTTATGGTTCCAGCGTGCCAGTTGGTCTATCTTTTCCCGGATGCGTTCGTGTTCTTCTTTATCATATTTGTTTCGCTTGATACGGCTTTGAAGTTTCCTTAACTCCTCTTTTTCAGCGGTAGCATAGGTATGCTGTTCCAGTTGGTCGTTCAACTCTGCCAATTTGTGCTCTAAACTGGGTAATTCTTGTTTGATTTGCTGGTGCTGTTCCATCAGCAGAGCGATCTCGGTCACCCGTTTACGAATCGTTTCGGTTTCACCCAGTTCTTGTTCCAGTATTTTATACGTTTTGCGGAACGCTTTCAGTTCGTTTTCAATGGCGGCAATGGCGCGTTCATTCTGCCGCTTCTCATCCATTAATTCCTGATGTTCTTGCTGAATTTTTTGGATGATATGCTCCCGTCCAGATTCATCCAATTTTGCCGAACAGAGGGGGCACTGTGCTCCGGCATGATCCATTAAATCCATCTTTTCATGGATTTCTTTAATCAGTTTATCAATAGTTTGGTTGCGCGTGGTGAACGCTTCTATTTCGGCTTTTTTGGTGATACCCAGTTCCTTGAGCCGTTGCCGTTCTTTTTCTTTTGTTTCCAATGCGGCAAGCTCTTTTTTGGCGGCGGCATACTCCTTTTCCAAATTGCCAGAAGCCGCCAGTCGTTGTTTCAAGCCGGCGATTTTGTCTTCGATGCTTTTCTTTTCCAGCTCAACCACATGGCGTTTATCTGCGATAACTTTTTCCAGATGATGCAGTTCTTCCATCAATTCCGCTTGTTTGCGCTGGCGATTAAGCAACGTATGGTTTTTGCGTTTCGCTTTCGCCAATTTTTGGATGCCCGCCTCAATTTCCTTTTTCTCTTTCAGGATTTTTTGATCCTCTTGAGCACGTTTTTCCAGATTTTCCATTGTCGCTTTGATTTGCTCGACTTCCAGCTCCAATTTGTGTTGTGCCGCCTGAATCGCCTGATCGAGTTCAGCCCGTTCTTCTTTTAAGCGTTGGTAGGCTTCTTGTTTCTCAACCCAAGCACTCTCTTCTGTTTTTGCCGCTTCCAATTGTGAAAATTTATCTAAAATGTCTTTTTCATTTTTGAGGATTGCTTCGTAACCAGCTAACTTTTGCTTAGTTTCTTGAATTTTTTGGTTAAGATCATCGATCTCCCGGCGAGTTTGGTTCAAACGTTCATCATATTCATTCACTTGATCGCGTTTGGTCTTGAGTTCGGTCTGTTGCTGGCGTAGTGCTTCGAGTTGGGTTTCTTTCGTTTGTAAATTGCGTTGCAACCGTCCCAAACTGGATTTTAATCTTTTATTCTCATTCTCGTATTTCGCTTTATGGCTAAGTTCCTCATCTAACTCTTTTAGACTGGCATTGAGTGTATGCGACGCCTGATCGGCATCTCGCCGTTTACGACGTGCCCGGCTTTCCAGCACATCGTAAATCTCTAAATTGAGAATATCCGACAAAATCTGTTTGCGTTCGGTGGGATTTTTCACCGTGAAGGAGTCCGCTTTGTTCTGTAAGATAAACGCCGAATTGACAAAGGTATCGTAGTCCATCCGGAGGACTTTGTTGATCTGTTCCTGCGTATTCCGCATATTTTTTTGGGTAAGAGAGACAAATTTGCCCTGTTTTTCATTGAATATCTGGAATTCTAAGCTGGATCGCCCTCCCCGGCTGTGTATTGAGCGGGACCGCAAAATCCGGTAACGCTCATGTCCCAGATCAAACACAAACTCCACCTGCATGTCTCGTGCGCCAAATCGAATCAGGTCATCGTTGGAGCTGGCTCGTGCTTTTCCCCACATTGCCCAGGTCATGGCTTCCAACAAAGTGGACTTGCCATTACCGTTGGCGCCGGTCAGGCAAGCCACATGAATTTGTGAAAAGTCGATGGGTTCTGGCATTTCGCCGTAACTCATGAAATTTTTCAACTTTAATTGTACCGGTATCATCGTCTATATGATCCTCTACTGGTGTAAATCCAAAGTAAGAGCGTTGCAACACGCTAGCGATTCACCCCTAGTTTATGCCCAGCGCGGCAAATATTCCTGAAGTTCCAGCGCGACATTTTGGAAGAAAATCCGGTCTGCATGTGGCTGGAACATCGCTAATTTTCCGAGCGCAGTTGGGGCAAAATGGCTAATACGCTCAAAATTGAGCGCAATGGGTAACGTAAGATGCTGCAAAGCATAGCTAATTCGTTTTTGTAATTGGGATACCGTTTTTGTATCCAAAATCCCTTCTAAATCTAAAACTAAGATGGAACAGTTTTCATTGAGCCGGGGCACCACCCGCAACATATCTCGTAAATGAATACGGGGTTTTTCCGGATCGGGTGGCACCGGTATCAACGGGACATCCTCACGGGTGGAAATATCGGCATACAAACGATTGATCGCCTTCCCCAACGGGGTAATGCTGCCTTTGGGTAACCGTTTGACCGCGTTTCGATAGCCTAAATTCAATTTCAAGCGGCGCGGAATAAACAGCGGGTGAACATGTTTTAAGCCGGCAAAGATGTTTCGTAGCCGGTAAAATTCATGGTATGCCCAATAATACCCGTTTAATAATGTTTCCGCCGAGATGAGCTGGGGGCGATACACCACATGCCCCCCGTTGTAGTGGCTCCAATCATAATCGATAATCCGCCCGGCTTGCTCCAGTTCGTGGAACAATTTCGTACCGGGAAAGGGAGTCAAAATATGGAACGTCGCCGTTTCAATATGATTTCGCTCGGCAAACCGGACGGTGCGTTCAAACACGCCCTCGTCATCATGGTCCATCCCAAAAATGAACGAACCGTTGATCATGATGCCGTGATCATGGATAATTTTGAGTTCTTCTTCATATCGATTGGCTTTGTTAAAATTTTTGTGCGCCCCCTTCAGATTCGCTTGCGAGAGGGACTCAATGCCGATAAACATCGCCACACAACCGCTTTTTTGGGCGAGATCAAGCAATTCGGGGTCGCGGGCAAGGTGCAAACTTCCTTGGCTTCCCCATTTAATATTGAGCGGGATCAGCGCTTTGAATAGTTTTTTGGCATAGGTGGGGTTGGCAATGATGTTGTCATCCACAAACGCCACAAACTTTGTATTCATTGCCTCAATTTCCCGCACCACGTGCTCCACCGGGCGCTCTCGAAAACCGCGCCCGAAAAAGGTTGTAACAGAGCAATAGTTGCAATCAAAGGGGCAACCGCGCGTGGTCTGGACACAATGGGTCGTCATGTAACACTCAGACTTAAACAAATCACGGCGCGGTACCGGAATATCCGCCATGTTTACCACGCGATCCGCTCGGTATAGCCGGTCGATCTGCCCGGTTTTTTCAAAATCGGCACAGAGCCGTTCCCATGCCCCCTCCGCTTCGCCAACCACCACCGTGGCATGTTTCATACCTTCTTCCGGTAAAAAGGTGACGTGCGGTCCTCCCAAAACACAGGGTACACCTCGTTTTTGATATTCCCGGCAAATATCGTATGCCCGGTTGGCATAAGGGGTCATTACGGTGATCCCTACCAGATCAACCGGGTCATCAAAATCAACGGATTCTACATTTTCATCAATGAGATCAATATCCCAATGGGCGGGGGTCAAGGCGGCAACGCTGGCAAGACTCAGGCGCACAAACCAAAATGCCTTGAGTTCTTTCGCGGTATGCCGGAACATTGACTGTTCGGGATACGACGGTGAGATTAATTTTAGCTTCATAGTGAGATCGTTGATGTTATGCCATCAAACTCATTGGGTCCTACAGTTACAAACCACCTAGGAGGTGCCTTGAATCATTTTCAAGTTTTTCTGAATCAACGTATTATCGGGGTCATATTTTAAGGCTTCTTCCCAATATTTTACGGCGGTTTCACGCTGTCCATTTTTCAGGCTGATATTACCCATCTTGAAGTACACCCCCGGTAACTTGGGGTTCAAATCCAGCGCCCGCTTAAACTCAACTTCTGCTTTTTCGTGCCAACCGCCCCGATAGTACAGGTCGCCCAAATTGCTGTGGGGAATCGCCAATGACGGATTCAACCGGATAGCTTCCTGATAGTGCTTAGAGGCTTCCTCGTGCATGTGCTTATATTGGTACAGTACCCCTAAGTTATTGTGTATAATGGCATTTTCGGCATCCATTTCGAGAATACGTTTGAACCACATTAAAGCATAATCAAATTTACCGAGTTTCATTAATGCCAGTGCCAGATAAAAATAACTCGCCAATAAAGTTTTATCGTGCTCAATTGCCTGTTTCAAATTTTCCACAGCGGCATCGTACAACTCCTGCTGGTACTGCAAAAATCCCAAATTATAATATGCTCGCGCATACGTAGCATCTAACGTGATTGCTTTTTGGTACGCCGCTAAGGCTTGCGGGATCACATGCGTTTTTTCATAAGCTAAACCCAAATTATTATAAATTTTCGCACTATGTGGTGCGATCTCTATCGCTTTCTGGTAGAATTCGATGGCGCTATCATGTTTATCTTTAAAATAAGCAATCAATCCGAGATGGAACAACGCCCCCAAATGCTGGGGGTCTAGTTCCAGTACCTTTTGATACTCCCGGTATGCCTCCTGATACATTTCAGATTTGAAAAAGGCGGTTGCCAAATTCAAAGTTTCAGCGAGTTGATGGCGAGCTACTTTTTGGATCGCCGGAGCTTCCACCACTTGATCCGGATCAACCATTTCGATGGCGCCCCGTTCGATATAGCGATGTAACGACTTACAAATGGTAAACTCATCCAGCCGGCAGATTCGGATCAAGTCTTCAATGGAATTTACACCATTGACTTCCTGCAACACGGTGCGATCAATCTCTTCTTCCACCGTTAACTGGTCCAGGTGATAACCGGCATTAAAGCGGGGGATTTGCTTAGATGATTGGATATTTTTACGGAAGGCGCGCCATTCATCCACCCGCCGCACACCTTCCATCAACAGGTCATTTGAGGAGAGTGAGACGGTCAGTTCATTGGTGGTCAGGGTGGTGTTAGGTTCAAAATTAAAAAAACCATCCGTCCAACTAAGCAGGTGTGAGATGGTTTCCTCAATCTGAATCTTTAAGTATTTTTTGATTTCATCTTCTGAAATCAAATTCATTTCCACTAAAATGGTGCCCAACTTTTTGTCGTGTTGATCTTCCCCTTGTCGTTGAATGGCTGCATTGAGCTGTTCCACGGTAAGTTTACCATCGCGGATTAACAAATCGCCAATCCGGTCCATCCGGTTGACAATGGTGGCATAGACAATCTTACCCTGATTTAAATACACATTGCCAAAATCATTACGGTCGGTCACGCTTAGGATGCCGGTTTTGCGTCCCATACTAAGCAGTTGAATAACATCCGGCAAACTGGCTTCTTTCAGCGAACCTTTAATCGCCATGGGTCTTCGTCCTATGCTTCTACGACATCATGCAATGTTCTGAATCTGCTCACGGATTTTTTCCAGTTCTTCTTTGATCTGGATCACCCGTTCCAGAATCGCGGTATCATTGGCTTTGGAACCAATCGTGTTCGCCTCACGGTTCATCTCTTGCACGATAAAATTCAGCCGCTTTCCCACTGCGCCGCCGGTATCCAGCGCTTCAATAAACTGTTTGTTGTGGCTATGAAACCGCACGCACTCTTCGGTAATGTCAATTCGTTCTGCCAAAAAAGCAATTTCAGTCATCAGGCGTTGCTCATCAAGCGATTGATTTTCCAACAATGATTGGACACGTTCTTCCAAAGTCGCTTTTGCCTCAACCAGACGTTGGGGCGCACGTGCTTCGATCTCCAGCAGGGTGGCCTCAATCGTGGCAATACGGTCGCGCAAATCCTGCGCCAGTTGGTTACCTTCGGTTTGCCGCATCTGGTTCAGATTGGCAATCGCGGCAAGTAAAACGGCTTCCGCCATCTCATAGGCATGATCGGGGTCGGTCTCTTCCGTTTCGTGTTTCAAAATATCCGGTAATGTGGCAAGCAGGTTCAGATCAATCTCGCCCGACAACCCAAACCGGCGCTTCAAATCCTGAAACAACTGTAAATAAATCGCCGCAACTTCCTCATTCAACGTGATTTTATCTGTTTTTGCAATGTCGGTCTCCCAAGAAAGATAGACATTGATTTTACCGCGATCAATGTGTTTTTGAATCAATTGTTTCAGTTTTAGCTCTAACGTACTTAATGACTTCGGTAACCGGAGAGAGACCTCACAAAACCGGTGATTTACACTGCGTATTTCGCAGCTCACCGTGACACCCTCTTGCTCCATACTGGCGCGACCAAAACCGGTCATGCTATAAATCATGGGGTTTTCCTTTGAGTTATAAATGGCTTAAAACGGCTACATAGTAACCGATACCTATATCTTTGTCAACCGTTTTTCCTTGACATTGAATGGGGTTTTAGATATACTGCCTACCATCTTATCGCTTTGATTTTTAAGGTATTAGGGCATTTTTATGATTCCATTTCAGCCGATGCAAATCAATTACGCTGAAATTCATTATCGCTTTCCGTTTTTTTTTAGTTACTTGAAAACAGACGAACCCGAAATTTTAGCCGATGCACCTTTCCGGGTTGAACCGGCAAAGCCAATCCCGATTTTGGTGCTGATCAAAGATGCAGACCATTATCCGGTTGAATTGGTGGAAATCCGGGCGGAACTGCACGTAAACAAGCGTCCACCAATCGTACACCTCCTTGAGATCAACCCGCAACCCGTTCGCGATCATTTCTGGTATCAACTTGTGTATCTCCCCCGCCCTATCGAGCACGGGGTTGTGGAAGTTGATGTTCAGTTTCAGTACCGCTGTCAGGGTCGGTTACGCACCTGCCAAAACGATAATTACCGCACGGCATCCCACCGCCCATTGCATATTTTTTTGGCGGATGAACCGTTGCCGGCACTCCCCGACTGGCATCATGGTGACATCCATTATCACAGCGCCTTCACAGAAGATCAGGTGGAATTTGGGGCACCCCTCCCAGCGACAGCTCAATTGGCGGCGGCACTTGGCTTACACTGGTTTGCGGTAACCGACCATTCTTATGACCTAGATGACCAGCCCGGAGATTACCTGCAGAACGACCCCAATTTGCCAAAATGGCACAATTTTCAAACGGATGTTCAGAGGTGGAACGCACAACCAAAAATGCCGCTGATCATCCCCGGAGAAGAGGTCTCCTGCGGAAATTCGCGCGGACAAAATGTGCACCTGTTGGCATTGAATACCCGCCAGTTTATCCCCGGTCAAGGGGATAGTGCCGAAGTTTGGTTGAAAACACAACCGGATTTGACCATCCCGGAAGTCTGTGATCGCATCACTCAGGACGGGGGATTGGCGTTTGGTGCTCATGTGGGTGAAAAAGCGCCGTTCTTGCAACGGCTACTGCTCGGTAGAGGGGATTGGACCCTAGCAGATGCGCGATGTCCATCCCTGAGGGGTGTCCAAATCTGGAATGGGCGTGACTTCCATGCCGGAGTCAAGCTGTGGGTGGATTTGCTCCTCGCAGGGGTTAAAGCGATTGCCGTGGGTGGAAATGATGCCCATGGCAACTTTAATCGCTACCGGCAAATCCGAATACCGTTCTTTCAACTGGCAGAAGCGGATTATCAAAAATTTGGGGATGTGCGGACGGTGGTTTATACCCCGACCCTGAATCTCGAGGCGGTGATGAACAGCTTAAAACAGGGGTGCTGCCTTGTCACTAATGGACCCTTTGCCATATTGAATATCATCGATGGGCAAGGCAAGCATCACGGTCTGGGTGAAACCGTTCAGACCCTACCAGATCATCTCTATGGGCACGCACGTTCCACTCGCGAATTTGGAGTGATAACCCGTATCCGCTTGATAAAAGGTGACCTGACACACCAAAAAGAAATCATTTGGCAGGAATGGACGCCGGGGGTTTATGAATGGGATAACACAATTCCCTTACCTGATTTTCAAGGGGATTACCTCCGGCTGGAAGTGATTTCTTCTACCCCGGCAACATCATTTTATGGATTTACCAACCCGATCTGGTTTGATCGTCCATGAAAAAAGGAGTAAAACATTGAAACAACATATCTGGGAAAAAGCGCAAAGTTTAAAATCGGCGATGGTAACCTACCGTCAACGACTCCACCAAATACCGGAGATGTCATATCAAGAACATAAAACGGGGAGGTACATCAATGAAGTTCTGCATACACTGAATGTCGAAACCCAAACCGGTCTCGTGGAAACAGGTTTAGTCGGTACTTTATATGAACCCAAACATCATAAAACCATTGCGATTCAGGCAGGCATGGACGGAGTACCGATTGATGAACAGACGGATTTACCTTTTTCTTCCGCCCATGAGGGGCTTTCTCATGCCTGCGGGCACGATGGCAATATGGCTATGGTGCTGGGTGCGGCGGCGATTCTGAGCCACTTTAGACGACACTTGAACTGCAATGTCAAATTCATTTTTCAGCCCGGCTCGGAAGACCCACCCGCCGGTGCGCAACAGATGATTGCCGAAGGGGTCATGGAAGACGTCGATACGATCCTCACTACCCATTTGGATATGAATTTAGATGCCGGAAAAATAAGCATCCGCACCGGCGCGATTATGGCGGCAGCAGACCAATTCAAGATTACCATTTTAGGTACCGGCGGGCACGGCGCTTCTCCCCATGAAGGAATTG
>RFFQ01000039.1 GCA_003697105.1 Gemmatimonadota bacterium
TCAATGTTTCCATCGCTACTCCACGAATGAGGGGTCAAGTAAATTGAGATGGAAAAATCTAAACCAAATCAAATCAAAGCGAAACTTTTTTGTTGATAATAAATGAGTTAAATAGCTTTTGTCAGTCAATCAGGAATTTGGGGTTTGAAAGGAAAAAAGGAGTCCAGCGGACTCCCTTTTCATTTCAAGCAGATAACAGATAACCCGTAAAAATAAAATTTAGTTTTGCACGGGCGGTACTTTCAGCACCTCTTCAAACGCTTTGATCAGCGAGGCTTTCGGCATCGCTCCCATTGCCATTTGGGGCTTATCATCCACCGGGCAAAAAAGTAGGGACGGGATGCTTTGAATACCGAATACGGCGGCAAGCTCCTGTTGTTCTTCTGTATTTACTTTATAAATATCGATTTTGCCAGCGTATTCTTCCGAGAGTTCGTCCAAAATTGGCGCGATCATCTTGCAGGGTCCGCACCAATCGGCGTAAAAGTCGATCAGGCAGGGCTTATCCCCTTCAAATTTCCACTCTTCGTTCTCTTCATAATTAAATACTTTCGTTAAAAAGGTATCTTTGGTTAAATGTTCAGGCATGGTAACCTCCTTGTGATGATGTGAAATTGGAGTAACATAAATTAGCTCAGTTTACATATAAATAAATATATGTTTATATTTATACTTTGTCAAGCTTTTTTACTTCCCGCTTGTCGTTAGGTGGTTCCGTCTCCACAAAGCCGAGGCGGTCTGCAATAATGTAGGGCGGGCGTTGCTTGACTTCATCATAAATCCGGGCGATGTATTCTCCGATAATGCCGATACCAATTAGTTGGACACCCCCTAAAAAAAGGATGGAAATGAGGGTAGTCGCATAACCGGGAACTACATCGACGGTTAAAAACCGCTCGATGAAGATCAGCATTGCACTAAAAAACGCGATGAATGAGACGATGAAGCCAAAGATAGTTACAGCTCGAAGCGGCGCGGTGGTAAATGCCATTAAACCATCTAACGCTAAGGTGAACAGCTTGCCGAAAGTGTATTTGACTTCCCCCGCATACCGGGCGTCCCGCTCGTAGGGGATACCGGTTTGCCGGAATCCTACCCAGGAGCGCAAGCCCCGCACAAAGCGGTGCTGTTCTGGGAATTTACGCAGATGATCAGCAACTTTGCGGTCGATTAGCCCGAAATCCCCGGAGTCAAGCGGAATATCAATATTTGCGATTTCCCGCAATAAACGGTAGAACAAGGCGTATGCCACACGTTTTTTCCATGATTCTTTCCGGTGTTGGCGCACACCATACACTACATCATAACCTTCACGCCATTTGTCAATGAATTGGGGGATTATTTCCGGCGGGTCTTGCAAGTCACCATCTAAAATGATAACAGCGTCGCCTTGCGCGTGGTCAATACCCGCCGTAATGGCCATCTGGTGTCCAAAATTGCGCGAAAATGAGAGACACTTGATCCGCCGGTTCTGCCGGTAAAACTGGTGAATCACCGCTAATGAATCATCGGTACTGCCGTCGTTGACCACAATCACTTCGTAGTCCATACGTATGGTTTCAAGAACCTGCGTCACGCGCCGAAATAGTTCGGGCAGAATTTCTTGCTCATTATAAATCGGAATAATGATGGAAAGCATTGAGTTTTATGAGTTTGGGAGTTTTACGAGTTTGGGAGTTTTACGAGTTTGGGAGTTTTACGAGTTTGGGAGTTTTACGAGTTTGGGAGTTTGGGAGTTTTTTTACACTGCTAACAGCTAACGGTTCATTCATCATTGTTCATTTTTAGGAGTCTGTCAACAAAAATCGTGTAACTCATCGATTTTGCTTGACAAGATTTAGTGGATCGCATATCTAGCTTTCAAGCGGATCACCGCTTAATCCCACATTTTAAGTTCTAATTTTGTATGTTCAATTTTTAATTTTTACGTAATAGACACGAGGAGGTTGTTATGCTACGTGAATTTCGGAACGAGCCGTATGTTGATTTTTCCCAACCGGAACCTCGCCGCCGGATGGAGGAAGCGTTAGCGTATGTGGAGTCGCAATTGGGTAAAGAATACAGCCTAATTATCGGTAATGAGCATATTACCACTGATGCTAAAATTACCTCCATAGCCCCATCTGACAAAAATAAGGTGATTGGTATCTTTTCCAAAGCAGATAAAGAGCTTGCCAACAAAGCGGTCGAAACGGCGTATGAGACCTTCCAGACATGGAAAAATGTCGATCCGATTGTGCGGGCGCGGTATCTATTGAAAGGTGCGGCAGAGATGCGCCGTCGGATTTATGAATTCTCCGCCTGGATGGTCTATGAAGAAGGAAAAAATTGGTTGGAAGCGTATGCCGATACCGCCGAAGCGATTGATTTTCTGGAGTTTTATGCTCGCGAAATGATGCGGTTAGCCGCGCCGCAACCCTTAACACCCATTGAAACAGAAGAAAATGATCTACAATATATTCCGTTGGGTGTTTTTGCGGTGATTCCGCCGTGGAATTTCCCGTTAGCCATTATGGCGGGTATGACGACTGCCGCCGTGGTTTCGGGCAATACGGTAGTTTTGAAACCCGCCAGCACGGCGCCGGCAGTTGCTCGGGTTTTTGTGGACATGATGATAAATGATTGCAGTTTACCGCCGGGCGTCATCAATTTCTGTCCGGGTTCCGGTGGCGAAATGGGGGATACGATTGTAGCCCATCCCAAAACACGGGGTATTGCTTTCACCGGTTCAAAGGAAGTTGGTTTGCATATCCATGAACTGGCGGCAAAAACGCAACCGGGTCAAATCTGGATTAAGCGCACCATTCTCGAAATGGGGGGTAAAGACGCCATTTTAGTGGATAATAATGTAGATACCGACGAAGCCGCTGCCGGTATTGTCGCCTCGGCGTTTGGGTTTCAGGGTCAAAAATGTTCGGCGTGTTCGCGGGCAATCGTTCATCAAGATGTATATGATGAAGTGCTCGAAAAGGTCGTCGCAAAAGCGAAAGAACTGACCGTAGGACACGCTAAAGATAACCCCAACATGGCCGCAGTGATCGACGAAAATGCGTATAATAACATTCTCAATTATATTGAGATCGGCAAAGGCGAGGGGCGTTTGATGTGCGGTGGTGAACCGGCAAAAGTTGAAGGGTACGATGGCTTCTACATCCAGCCGACCGTCATCGCGGATGTCGATCCGCAAGCGACCATCGCTCAAGAAGAAATTTTTGGACCGGTATTGGCATTTATCAAAGCAAACGATTTTAAGCACGGTTTAGAAATTGTCAATAATACGGAGTTTGGCTTGACCGGTGCGGTGTACTCCAAAAACCGAGAGCACCTGGAATTAGCTCGGCGTGAGTTCCATGTGGGGAATTTGTACTTCAATCGAAAATGTACCGGTGCGTTAGTGGGTAGCCAACCGTTCGGAGGCTTCAATATGTCTGGGACGGATTCCAAAGCCGGTGGACGAGATTATCTGTTACTGTTTACCCAAGCTAAACTGATCTCGGAACGATTATAACATTGCATTAAACCCTTTATTTAATTTATGTGTCGTACATCCCATACGATGTACGGCACTTTTTTTGTCTTTATAATTGCTTTTCAACTTTTTTAGAAAAAGGAGAATCACCACGCTATGAAACCACCACTTTGGGCACTACTGGTGTTGCTACTAATCGCAACAACAGTGAAAGCGCAACCGCCACACGGGATGCGGGGAGAACGTCCGCAAGGAGGTATCATTATGGGTACCGTTGTGGATTCTGAGACCCAACAGCCATTGGAATATGCCAATCTGTTTTTATACACCCAAGCGGATTCAACCTATATTACCGGGGGTGTAACTCAAGCAGATGGAACCTTCCGCCTGATGCCAGTCAAACCGGGTACGTACTATTTGCAAATCTCGTTTATGGGTTTTGAGACGATCACCATCCCCAATATTGAGATCGCGTTTGAACGGGGAAAACTGCGCCGTAACGTGGGTGAAATCCGTCTTCACCCGTTGCCGGTGGCACTGGAAGGAGTGGAAGTATCCGGCGAGCGGGCGAAAATTGAATATCAAATTGATAAAAAGGTGATCAAAGTCAGTGAGTTTTATACCGCTACCTCCGGTTCTGCCGTAGATGTGCTGGAAAATGTGCCGTCGGTCAAGGTGGATATTGAAGGCAATGTCAGCTTGCGCGGTAGCGAAAATTTCACCGTCTTAATTGATGGACGCCCGTCTATCCTGGATCCCAGTGATGCTTTGCAGCAAATCCCGGCAGGTACAATTGAAAATATTGAAATCATCACCAATCCCTCAGCCAAATACAACCCAGAAGGAACGGCAGGGATCATCAACGTAATCACCAAAAAAAAGAAATCCTCTGGCGTGAGCGGGCGAGTGAACCTAAACGGCGGATGGGATGAAAAATATGGGGGAGATGTTCTGCTTAACTACCAAACACCGAAACTGACCTTCAATGTGGGGGTAGATTACAACCGTCGCCTCTTCCCGGGATCGACCGAGAGAGAAAATCGCACCACTGGTAACGATACAACAGCGTATGTGCGATCCCATGGCGATACGGAATGGGAGCGGGAGCGTTCCGGCATCCGGACGGGCATATCCATAAACCTAACGCCGCAAAATACAGTTAGCCTGAGTGGGCGATGGGGTGACCGCCACTTTCAGCGATCCGCCAATACCACCATTGAGGAATGGCGCGAACCCGGTGACGCAAGAGCAACCTACACGGATCAAAGTGACACCAAACGGGGCGGACCCTTTTATGCACTCAATTTGACGTTCCAACACAAATTTGAAAAAAAGGGACATGAATTGAATCTTCAAACCGATTATTCTCACCGAGAATCGGAAGAAGAATCGGTGAATGCGCTATTTGATACGCATCTGAACCGTATCGAGGGACAAGTGACAGAAGAAGAGGGTCCTGCGGATCGGGTGGAATGCAAACTCGATTACGCGCTGCCCCTTCGGGAGAACGAGAAATTTGAAGCCGGGTTACAAGCCCGGTTGGGACAATCGGAAGATGGCACGCGCTTCAGCGAGTATAACCCACTATCTGGACAATATGAAATCCAACCAGAATATGATCACACCACATTATACACCCGCAACGTTTACTCTCTTTATTCGTTGTATGCAAATGAACAGGGCAATTTGGGCTATCAATTTGGATTGCGAGCCGAATACACGGATCGGGTCACCGAGATAGAAAATGAAACAGAAGAATACCGGTTGGATCAATGGGACGTTTTCCCTTCGGTTCACTTCTCCTACACGCTGGGAAATAGGCAGAAATGGATGGCCAGTTATACCCGCCGGATTGAGCATCCGCGCGGTTGGTATCTGGAGCCGTTTTTAACATGGTCAGATGCGTACAATGTTCGATCGGGAAATCCGGCGCTGAAGCCGGAGTATATCGATTCCTATGAAATCGGTTATCAACAATCGTTGGAAAAACACTCGATTTCCGTGGACGGGTACTACCGGGTCACCCACAACAAAATTGAGCGGATTCGCACCGTTTACGCCGATAATATCTTGTTACATCTTCCCGAAAATGTGGGGAAAGATTATGCGCTGGGTGTGGAAATTATGTTGGACCTAAATCCGGTGAAGTGGTGGAATATCAACTTGATGGGAGATATTTACGAGTACCGGGTAGAAGGTGATTTTGAAGGGCAGGAGTTTTCCCGAAAAAGTTCCAATTGGAGTAGCCGGTTTAATAATACCTTCAAATTCGGTTCGACCCGTTTACAGTTGAACGGCATGTATAACAGTCCGGCAACCTCTTCCCAAGGGGAACGGGAAGGCTTTTTTATGGCAAATGCCGCGATCCGGCAAAACTTACGTGGGAACAACATAACTGCAACCCTGCAAATCCGTGATATTTTTGATACGGGCACGTTTGAAACCACCGCAGAAAGTACAAATTTTTATTCCTACAGCAAATTTACGCATGACTCCCCCACGATTATGTTTACTTTAACGTACAACTTCAATAATTATCGCCCCGACCGGCGGGATCGAAATGGAAATGGAGAAAACGGGGGTATGGAAGAAGGCGACGATTTTTAATCACACCAAGTCCACCTATTTATAAAAACCGAAAAGCCTCGCGACAGGGTTGTCACGAGGCTTTTTTCAATACCTGATTTTTTTCTCAGGCGCTATTTGAGTAGAACCATATTTACGGACGATTCGTAGTCACTGGTTTTCAAGCGGTAAACGTAGGTTCCAGTTTCGTGGCATCGCTCACGATTGAAATTTCTCAATCTTTAGTGTCCTCGTTTAGTTTTACCGTATCACCTCACTTTCTACGTTAGCTTTTCCACCATCCGTGACGTTCTTACTTTCAATCCGTACCGGATGGTACATCATGGTTTATTGAACATCTGCCACTTGCATCTGACCGTCGTGAATGACGGCATTGGGCACATTCGTACCGGTTAAGTAGCGATAGCTTTGTTGCAATAATTGCACGGCGTAATCTGGATTGTGGATACCATGGCTTTTATCATCATGCAGATAGACCATATTATATCCCGCTTCGCGATGAATCCGATCTGAGGTGGAGACATCGGAGATTGCTTCCACAACGCCATCA
>RFFQ01000040.1 GCA_003697105.1 Gemmatimonadota bacterium
TCGACCTCGCGCCGCGCACCACATTGCAACTGAATGCCGGCATAGGTATCCGCTATTTTATTCCCGTCCGAATGGTACGGCCGCAATGACGTTAGAATTTTCTATTCAGATGATACACGATCTATTTCCCCGCCCATATTAAGGACGCTACCATGAAAATCGAAGTTAAAAAAGAAAATGATATTTACCTGATCCGCCCCTTGGAGCACAAATTGACCGGGGCGATGTTACCGGTTTTCAAAGACACGATGGCTCAATTTTACAAATTGGAAAATGAAACCATTCTGTTGAGCTTAACTCACGTTATTTTTATGGATCAGGACACCGTACAAATGTTAGTCGAGTATATCAAGCGGTTTCAAGTGAATCATCACTTTGTGATTTGTGGATTAACCCCACCCGTGAAAGCCATTTTTGCCTCCCGGCATTTAGAGGAACAAGTGCTTGTTTACGGGCGAGAGGAGGACGCGCTTGCCGCATTAAACCCAGAACATGCCCATGAGGATACCCTGCGTGAACGGCTTGAATCTCAATTTGGGCGCTTACTCAAAATCTTTCGGAAACATTAGACACATGCCAACAGGACATCCACTCGGCACCATCGTTCGGGGATCGCTGACCGGTGGGCTTGAAATGAAACTGAATGCGGATCAATCCGTGGAAGATATTCGCGCCGGTAAGTTTGTGGTGGTACACGGTGACCGCCATGAATTTTTTAGTATGATTACTGATGTCCAACTGGATTCCACCCAACCTCAGGCGTTGCTCAACCCTCCCGATTCCCGTAACGACCTGCTGTTTCAAGTGTTGCAAGGAACGACGCTCTTCGGGACGGTGAAACTTAAACCCATGTTAATGCTGGCGCGAGATGAAGCCGATGCCGAACATGAAGCGCGTCCGGTTAAAACCATACCGGTGCATTTTGCCCCCGTTCGGGATGCCAGTGAAGAAGATGTCGGGCGGGTATTTGGTAGTGAAGCCGAAGGAGCACATTTTTTTAACATCGGTACCCCCTTGGATATGGAAACACCGGTTTGCCTGAACCTCAAGCGCTTTTGTGAGCGCAGTAACGGCATTTTTGGTAAAACCGGCACAGGAAAAACGTTTTTGACCCGCTTGGCGCTCTGTGGCACGATCAAATCCGATCTCGCCGTCAATTTGATTTTTGATATGCATAGCGAATACGGCTTTGAGGCGTATGCAGAGGGCGGCGGCGGTGGCGTTGTGAAAGGGTTAAAACAACTATTTCCGTCCAAAGTCGCCGTATTTAGCCTCGATCCGGAGTCGGCAAAAATGCGCAATATTACGCCAGATTGGTTTGTGGAAATTCCATACGACCAGATTCAACCGGATGATGTGGCAACACTGGCAAAAGAACTCAATCTCACCAGTACGGCAGTCGAAACGTCATTCCTGATTTTTAACCGCTATAAACGCAATTGGTTAACCACCTTACTCGATCAATATCCCGAAAATTTAAAGGAATTTGCCGAAGATTTGGGTGCGAATGCGAACGCCGTCGGGGCGTTGTACCGTAAGCTTAAGCGATTGGAAAGTCTGCCGTTTTTAAGCCGCCGCGTGCCGGAAGATGCGGTGCAAAAAATCATGACGTATTTGGATCGAGGGCGGAATATCGTCCTTGAATTTGGGCGACAAAGCAGTATGCTCAGCTACATGCTCGTCGCCAATATCCTCACCCGGCGTATTCACGAGTTGTACATCGAAAAAGCGGAGAAATTTCTTGCTACAAAGCGCCCCGAACACAAACCCCGCCAATTGATGATCACTATTGAAGAAGCTCACAAATTCCTAGACCCCGAAACCGCCAAACAGACCATTTTCGGCACCATCGCGCGGGAAATGCGGAAATATTTTGTATCCCTGTTGATCGTCGATCAGCGCCCGTCGGGGATTGACCCAGAAGTCCTTTCCCAAATCGGGACACGCATCACCGCATTACTCAATGATGAAAAAGATATTTCTGCCGTGATGACCGGCGTCAGCGGGTCTGAGGCGTTGCGAAATGTCCTTGCCAGTTTGGATACGCGGCAACAAGCGCTCATTTTTGGTCATGCCGTGCCAATGCCGGTCGTTATTCGCACCCGCAATTATGACCATCAATTTTATAAAGAAATGGGACATCTGGAAGGTGAACATTTGCAAAAACAAGCCGAAAAAAACATCGCCGAACTTTTTGGGGAATAAAGATGGCGCATCACATGGTAACTTCAGCCGGTTCAGGCTGACGTATCCCCACAACAGTAAGCACAGATAACCGCTCATTATGCGAACTTCAATCCGTATATCTACCCATCAGCGTACCGAAATGATTGATATTACCCGGCAGGTGGAACAGGTGGTGCATTCTCATGGTATTCAAAGTGGCGTCTGCATCGTTTTTGTACCTCATACCACTGCCGGCATCACCATTCAGGAGAACGCCGATCCCGATGTCAAACGGGATATGTTAATGGAGATCAACAAAATGGTGCCGTTTGAGGATGGCTATCGCCATGCGGAAGGGAATTCGGCGGCGCATATCAAAACGGCACTTTTTGGTAGTTCGGAATCGATCCTCATAGATCAAGGTGACCTACTCTTAGGGCGCTGGCAAGGCATCTATTTTTGTGAGTTTGATGGTCCGCGTCAACGAACCGTTCACATTAAACTTATCAAGGATAAGGAGGGGGAATAAATGGAATTACAAGTGGGAAACCGATTCCTAGACCGGTACGACATTCTTGAACTCATTAATCGGGGTTCACTCGGGAATATTTATAAAGCAAAAGATCGGCAGAAAAACCAGTATGTGGCGATCAAAATGTTGCAATGTACGGAAGCAGGAAGTATTATCCCGTGGCGGAGACGGGTTTATCGCTTTGTGAAAGAACACCGGATACTATCCCGTTTACAGGGTAGCGAACATATCGTCCAGCTATACGATTTTGGCGAATGGGGGGAAGATTATTATCTCGTGCTGGAATATATCGAGGGTAAACCCCTCAGCCATTGGAAGGGGAAACATTGGGACTTTCCGCTCCTGACCCACGTCATCCGGCAATGCTTGCAAGGACTCGCCACAATGCACAGCAAAAAAATGATTCATCGCGACTTTAAGCCCAGCAATATCATGGTAACGGGGCTAAATGAAAAGGATGAGCCCGATCTCGCTCAGGTGGACGCCAAGGTCATCGATTTGAATTTGGTCAAAACGGATACTACTCAGGGAGAGACGGCTTCGGATGAGTTAGTGGGGACTCTGTTCTACATGGCACCCGAGCAGTTTAAGCGCGAACACATTGATGCCCGGAGTGACCTCTATTCCGTCGGTGTGGTGATGTACGAAATGGCAACGGGGCATTACCCGATTCAAGGAAATAATGCTATTGATTTGGTATTTCAGTTAGTCGGTAATGGCCAGCCGGAGCCGATCTCCTCGTATCGACCGGAAATCCTCTCGGAGTTAGACCAGCTCATCCTCAGGTTATTGCAAAAAAATAAAGAAGACCGACCAGAGAGTGCGTCTGAGGTGATTGACATCCTAAATTCCATTGGGATATGACGTGGTATCGTTATGAATCTTGAGGATTGCCTTTTTGAAGAACGCTATCATATCATGTCTAAAATCGGTCAAGGCGGGATGGGCATAGTCTATAAAGCCATTGATACGCAAACCCAGCAACCGGTTGCCCTTAAATTTTTGCTCTTCGAGTTTGAAACCAACCGTCGCAAACGCTTTGGACGCGAGTTTCAAACCCTTGCCCAACTGAACCACCCACATATCCTCCGGGTGTTCGACTATCGGGAAGAGAGCCTCAACGGTCCATTTTTTGTAATGGAATTTTTGGACGGCGAGCCGCTCTCCAATCGCGCCGTACGACCCCAATCCGTTACAGACATTGTAACGTGTGCCCAACAGCTTTTTCAGGCACTGGCGGAAATTCACCGGCATGGGATTATCCACCGCGATTTAAAGCCGGCGAACGTGATGCGGCTCATGCCATCGGAACACCTTCACCTCAAATTGATGGATTTTGGGTTGGTCAAACACGATGATTTCACGGAGACCTTAACCCAATCCGGGGAAATTGTCGGCACACTGGCGTATATCTCCCCAGAACAGGCAACCGGACGCCCCCAAGATCATCGCTCCGACCTCTATTCTGCCGGGGTGTTGCTGTATGAACTTATCGCCGGACGACCCCCCTTTGTCGCCGATTCGTTTATGTTGATCCTTCTTCACGCCCAAGATACACCGCCCCCTTTGACGGAGTTTCGACCGGATATACCACCCGAACTGGCGCAGGTAGTCCATCGTCTATTAGAAAAAGAGCCGGAGGCGCGGTTTGCTTCTGCGCAAGAGGTTGTTGAAATCCTTTCGGCAATTCAGAAAAGGCTATAATGGGACTGGATTTTCTCAATACATACGAAAAAGAACATCAGGCACAGGAGCAACTCCGGCAAGCCGCCGAATCGTTTGCCGCTACGCTAAAGGAACGATTGTCCGAGCGACGGTTGATCCTGCAAAATAGCCCGTTCCGCCAGACGGTAAACGCCCTGATTAACGAGATCGAACACCGCACCGGTTGGACATTCCAGCAAACAGAGATCGAATCCCGCCATGCCGTTATCGATTTGAAGACCCATACCCCTATTTTTGAACATTTTGCCTTGACCGGTCAACGCAATCCGGTCTTTGAAGCCATCCAACGTCAAGCAGAATACCTGACGGACACGGTTTTACATCATCGGGAAACCACCCTGATTTATGGGGTCCCGGAAGTCGGCTGGCAATTTCAGAGCGAACAATCATCCATCCATCTGGAGATCATCGGCGATTTTGACGGTTATGAAGTACGTTGGTGGCAAACAACATTCGGTGAGCCGGAATACCGGCTCCGGGACAGCCGCCGGTTTGACCCGCTAACACTTTCCAAAGCGGATGTAGAAGATTGGTTTGAGCGGTGGTTTGATCTCCACACCGGGGGACCCGAACAGCGCCAAAACCGGCGGCGGATCGCCCTAAAAGGGCTTTTTTTCATCCTAATCTTAGCGATGCTTACCGGTGGCGCCTATTGGTGGACCGCCGGTTTTACCCGATACCCGAAACTACCGGCAAAATGGTCACCGCTCTGGACATGGCATCATAAAACGCAACCGGTGTTAATGACCATTACAACCACTCATTTACGAAGTGGCCCCGGCACACAATATCCGGCGGTCACGCCACTCCCGGCGAAAACCCCATTGCTTCCGGTGGGTCACCTCCCGCCCGAAAATGGATGGGTTGCGGTAAAATATCAAAAAGCAGATGGCTTTTGGTTGCAGGGATGGGTACCGCAATCCATACTTCAACCCCAGAAACAGGACTAACAGATGATGATGACTCACCGTGTTGTCATTACGGGAGTGGGCGCGATTACTCCGGTCGGTTTAACTGCCTCCGAAAGTATGCGGCAATTGTGCGCGGGGTGCTCCGGTATTGCCCCGATCACTCACTTTGATGCCTCGGCGTTGGCATCACGTATTGCCGGTGAAGTCAAAAATTTTGACCCGACCGGTTATCTGGATCAAAAAATCGCCCGGCGGATTGGACGGTATGCCCAGTTTGCTATTGTTGCCGCTCAGGAAGCCCAAACCCAAGCCCAATGGGATATAACTCAGGAAGAACCCACCCGCGTGGCATCCCTGGTGGCATCCGCTATTGGGGATTTTCCCTTGCTGGAGCAACAGATGAAGACCTTTTTGACCCGTGGTCCGGGGAAAATGAATCCCTTCACCGTGTCGCGGGTGAGTTCCAGTATGGCAGCGGGGAATATTTCGTTGCATTTCGGGGTGCAAGGTGCTAGCTACGGTGTCTCATCGGCGTGTTCCACGGGTAGTCACTCGCTGGCGACAGCATGGATGCTACTCCGGTTGGGCTTGGCGGATGTGGCGGTGGCAGGCGGCACCGAAGCGGCGATTTCGGCATCGTTTCAGGAATCCTACATCACAATGCGCGCCCTCTCCACCCGCAATGATGCGCCGCAACAGGCAAGCCGCCCCTTTGATAAAGACCGCGATGGGTTTGTAATTGGTGAGGGGTGTGGTGTCCTGATTTTAGAGACGCTGAAACACGCGCAACGCCGGGGGGCACCCATTCTTGCAGAACTCGCCGGCGTGGGAATGACCTGTGATGCCTATCATTTAACTGCAAATCATCCCGAGGGACGCGGCGCGGCACAAGCGATGCGCATGGCGCTTCAAACCGCCGGACTGGCACCGGAACAGATCGATTATATTAATGCGCATGGCACATCCACCCCAATGAATGACCCGATTGAAACTCAAGCGATCAAAACGGTGTTTGGTGAGGCGGCATACCGGATACCGGTTAGCTCAATCAAATCCATGATCGGGCACTGTATCGGCGCCTCTGGGGCGATTGAAGCGGTGGTCTGCGTAATGGCACTCCAACAGAACATCATTCCCCCCACGATCAATCTGGACGAACCGGATGCCCGGTGTGATTTGGATTATGTGCCCCATCAGGCTCGTCATGCGGATTTAAACTTCGTCATGTCGAACTCATTTGCATTTGGCGGGCAAAATTGTGTGCTTATTTTTCGCAAATTTACCGGATAATTCGCGACGAGTTGATCATGTTTTTATGGCATAATCCCCTATTTGTCAAAGAAGTTCGTAGCCGTATTCGTGGGCGTGGAGCATTCATCATCTTGACCGTTTATGGCGCGTTATTGGCGGCACTCATCGCCTTTATTTATTACGAAGATGTGCTCCGGTCACACGCTTGGGGTACGATTACAAGCGGTCGAGATTTGTTTTACGGACTTTTTGCGATCCAACTAACGGCGGTCTGCGTGATCAGCCCCAGTTTGACAGCACCGAGCATGACCCTCGAAAAGGAAAAGCAGACATTGGAAATGTTACTGATGACGCATCTAACGGCGGCTCATATTATGTCCGGTAAATTGCTCTCAACCCTATTATTTGGCTTTTTATTGTTGATTTTATCCCTGCCGTTTGCCTCCATTGCCTTCATTTTGGGAGGTGTCGCACCGCAAGAGGTGATCGCCGCTTACGGGTTGATGTATATCGAAATGATCGTTTACGGCTATATTGGTTATCTTTGCTCGCTTTTTTTCAACCAGACCAAAACAGCCACCTCCGTTTCCTTTTTGATTGTGTTGGTATTAAGTTTAGGGACGTTGGTTTTGGGGGTGATGCTTGAGGAGTTTGACCTGCTCTCGAAAGCGGCAGTTGTAAGTTTTATTTTTCCAATAACCCCCGTCACCACCGCCGTTTCACTCCATGACCCCAATGTGTTTTCCTCGGATTTGAAAGCGGTCTGGGGACCCCATGTTTCCTTGTGGATGGTGCATCTCGGTTATTCGGTAGTAGTCCTGTTGAGCGGTGTGGTGTGGGGTCTGCTTCGTTTCCACCGGCTTGCCCGCGCACGATAATCCGGCGAAAAAACTATTTGACAGAAAAAGTGAAAATGTGATATGTTGTGGGAACTTCACCTATCGTTTATCCCCAATAGATAGAGGTCAAGAATGTCCGCCACCATTCCATCCAATTGGCTTCGTTTTGCCAAAGAGGATTTGCAAGCCGCTGAAGTGCTAATGCGCGGCGAGCAATTCAATCAAGCTTGTTTTCATGCCCAACAATCGGTTGAGCGCGTGTTAAAAGCGTTACTCCAAAGCAAAGGGATGCCCATCCCTAAAATTTGCCTGATCACGGAATTGCTGGAGATGTGTTATCCGGTGGATGAAAACCTGAAAAGTTTTGAAGTAGATGCCCAATGGATGGATAAATACTACCACTCTACGCGCTACCCGGATGCGGACCCAGCAACCCTACCTGCGAATCCACCTCAACAAGAAGAAACAGACCGGGCGTTACGAATCGCCAAACAGATTTTTGAGTACGCCCTAAAACGCCACTTTAAAGAACATAAAATTATTTTGTTATACTAATCCCACTTCATGAAATCGATTCCTCCCATCCAACCGACCTTAAGTGTGCCCCGCACATGCGGCTATTTTTCGGATCGGCAGTGGGTGTTTGAAGAATTCGGGTACGAGTTTGTTCGCCCGCAAGTACTCGATGAGTTATTGGCGGCAGGATGGCGGCATTTTGGTATCCATTTTTTTCGTCCGCGATGCCCAGCCTGCCAAGCCTGCCAACCGATCCGGATACCGGTTAAAACGTTTTCCCCCAGCCGGAGCCAACGCCGGGCACTCCGTAAAAATACGGATGTGACCCTAGAAATTGTTCCCCCCGAACCCCGCTTAGATACCTTTCATCTGTATGCCAGGCATAACCAACAGCGGTTTAAAACCAATGCTTCCCCCGAATTTTATCTGTGGGGATTGACCGACAATGTTTGTCAAACCAAGGAATTTCGCTATAAATTAAACGGGCGTCTGATTGCCGCCGGTTTTATTGATGAAGGTATTACCTCGCTTTCCTCCATGTATTTTGTATATGAACCACGCTATGCCAAGCGCAGTTTGGGGGTGTTCAGTATTTTGAAAGAAATTGAATATGCCCAAAAGACAGGACGAGAATATTACTATCTGGGGTATTACATCGAGGGGAACTCCCACATGTCCTATAAAAATGCCTTCAAACCCAATGAAATTTACGATTGGGAGACCCAAAGTTGGTGGGAATTCCTAGAGTAAATCCCCAAACGTTAGAGGTTAGCTTTCACGAATCCACCATCCACCAATAGCGATGTTCCCGTGACATACGATGACAACGTAGAAGCGTAAAACAACACCGCATTGGCAATCTCTGCCGGTTGTGCCATCCGTCGCATGGGGATTGCCGACGTGAACATGGCGAGGGCTTCGGCTTCACTCACACCCTCGGATTTACATTTATCTGCCACCAGCTCTTGAACACGTTCGGTTAAGGTATAACCGGGGCAAACATTGTTGATGCGGATATTTTCTGCGGCGTATTCATCCGCCAATGATTTCGTCAAGCCATGCACCGCCGGACGGATGACATTGGACATCAGCAAGCGCGGGATCGGTTGGTAAACGGAGACCGAGGTGATATTGACAATCTGTCCCCCGCCAACTCGCTGAAAATGGGGAATGACCCCCCGAATCAAGCGAATTACGCTCATTAGAGTAAGATCGACACCTTTTTGCCACTGTCCATCACCGGTAGCCATAAATGGTGTCGCCGGCGGACCTCCAGCGTTGGTCACTAAAATATTGATTTGATTAAATCTATCGACGGTCTGTTGGATCCATGCCTCAATTTGATCCGGTTGGGTGACATCCACCGGTAAGGACCAAACGGTCGCACCGGTACGCTCCCGAATGGTAGAAGCGGCAGTTTCCAACCGCTCCGGATTGCGAGCACACATGGAAATTATTGCGCCGGCTTCGGCTAATTTTAACGCGCAGGCATACCCAATGCCTTGACTGGCGGCGGCAACTAAAGCCACTTGATTGGTTAATCCTAAATCCATACGTTCTGACTCCTCCATGTTTTTGTGTGTTGGCGATTCAGCGAATAGGATATCCAGTGTAACGTAACTCCTTGCAAAAGGCAATAAAAATGAATCCGATTGATGAAAGCTATTTGCGAATGACGTTTGAACTGGCACAGTGTGCCAAAGGTCAAACATCACCGAATCCGTTGGTGGGGTGTGTAATTGTGAAAGACAATCAAATTGTCGGGAAAGGGTTTCATGCCCAAGCCGGAAAGCCTCACGCGGAGATAGAAGCCTTGCACATTGCCGGTGAAGCGGCAAAAGGGGCAACGGTGTATATCAATTTAGAGCCATGCTGTCATTTTGGGCGGACACCCCCTTGTACACAAGCCCTGATCCGGCATGGGGTAAAACGAGTGGTGGTCGCTATCGCCGATATTGATGAACGGGTTGCTGGCAAAGGGATTGCCGCCCTCCGTGCCGCCGGAATTGAAGTAGAGCACGGATTTTTGCAAGAAGAAGCCCGGCAATTAAATGAGGTGTATTTGAAACATAAATCCACGGGTCTGCCGTTTGTCTTATTGAAATTGGCGATGTCACTGGATGGAAAAATTGCCACCCGCACCGGACATTCCCAATGGATTACCAGTGAGACCGCCCGCCGTCAAGCCCACCGCTACCGGCACGAATCCGATGCCATTTTAGTGGGGATTGGCACGGTGCTCGCCGATGACCCCATGCTCAATGTGCGGATGGTTGAAAAAAGCACACCACACCATCCCGTGCGGATTGTTCTGGATAGCCGCGCCCGGCTACCCCTGACCTCCCAGTTAGGGCAAACTGCCACGGACATCCGGACGATTGTGGCGGTAACATCTAATGCGAATCCCGCGCAGATTGAGTCCTTGCGGCAACACTCGCTGGAGGTGTGGGAGTTTCCGGCAACATCAACGGGACAGGTTGCCCTGGAACCCTTACTCCGACGAATGGTAACCGATCAGTTATGTAGTTTGATGATCGAAGGGGGGGCACAGGTGGCAACGGCGTTTTTACAAGCCGGTTTGGTGGATAAAGTCGCGGCGGTGATAGCACCTATCTTAATTGGCGGCGACGGGTTACCGGCGGTGCATTCCTTGGGCGTGGATACCGTCGAACACGCTTTAAAACTGGTAAACACGCGGTTTGAACCACTCGGCACAGATCTATTAGTGGAAGGGTATCTGGAGACAAAAAACGTCTCCCCGTAGCGAACTCCCACCACCACCATAAAGAAAGTACTGGCGAACGGAATCCGATAAACTAAGGGGTGAGTCAAAAGAATGACTCACCCCTTTTTAAGGTATCGTTCCGGAACATAATAGGTAAATTCTTCTGTGATATTGGTGGGAGAAAGGTCTCATCACGGGTTGAAACCCCGGGCGAATGGTGTTGAAAACCCATTAACTGGATTTGGATATAAAATCGCCCCATGTTCAAATCCAAGGTCTGGTAAATCCCGTAAAAATATCAGAAGAGCTTGAAGAGCCTAAGGGTCTAATCCAAAATTGCAAAAATGTTACTCTCACGAATAACCAAATAATCAACATCGTCCAGTGTAATTTTAGTATCACCATATTTGGAGTATAAGACTTTCTGTCCTACGGCGACTTCGACCGGAATATGGATGTCATTTTTGCGGCGACCGTTACCCACAGCGACAACTTCGCCCATTTGCGGTTTTTCTTTGGCACTATCGGGGATGAATAAGCCGCCCGTTGTTTTTTCTTCAGTTTCGATAGGTTTAATCAGCACGTTATCATATAGGGGGCGAAAATTCATGGTTACTCCTCCTTCAGTTTGCGTTTAACTTATTGATAATGTATTGAATTAGCAGTCTAAATACACGACTGCTAAAGCAGAGAGTAAATTAGCACACCCGAACTTAAAATGCAAGCCTTTTTTAAACACTCCTAAATCTGCCGTTGACTTTGCTTCGTAAAATGATAATATACAGCGAATCTTAGAAACCCACAACTTGAAAATTAAGGAGTCGATGTTATGGGACGTGATGTTGTCAAACCCAAAGGGGCACGCGGTACGCGGGATTTCCTACCCGATCAGATGATCCGGCGTCAAATGGTTATCAATACGATCAAAACGGTTTTTGAAACATACGGTTATGAGCCGCTGGAAACACCCGCCATCGAAAATTTGGAAGTACTGACCGGAAAATACGGCGATGACGAAAAATTGATCTATAAGATCATGCGGCGTGGCTTGGATGCCAA
Organism: Gemmatimonadota bacterium; assembly: GCA_003697105.1. Taxonomy (GTDB): domain Bacteria; phylum 4572-55; class 4572-55; order J002; family J002; genus J002. Next base: position 11,725 of record RFFQ01000040.1, read on the forward strand.
TAATTTACCGCCACTCCATGAGATGGCAGATTTAGCTTTACGCTATGACCTAACCGTGCCACTTTGCCGGGTGGTGGCGATGTACCAACACCAATTACAATTGCCGTTCAAACGTTATCAGATCCAACCCGTTTGGCGAGCAGAACGCCCGCAAAAAGGGCGATACCGTGAATTTTACCAATGCGATGCAGATGCGGTGGGCACGGCATCTATGTTGGCTGATGCCGAAACCTTGACCCTAATCCATGATGTGTTTCGGACGCTAGGCTTCAAGCAATTCCGTATCCGGCTCAATAACCGTAAAATTTTGACCGGAATTGCAGAATATGCCGGCGTGGACGCTACCAAAGCGATGGATGTCTGCATTGCAATCGATAAATTGGATAAAATCGGTATGGATGGTGTGATCGGGGAATTACAAAAACGCGGCATTGCTCCAACTGCCATTAATAAAATCATGCCTATTTTGGAAATTAATGGCACTAATGACCAAATTTTAAACGATGTAGCCACCTTGTTGGAAAACACACCTACCGGCAGTCAAGGTGTCGCGGAAACACAGGAGCTTATCAACTACCTGCAAGCGTTGGGTATCCCAGAAGCCAACTGCGGTATTGACCTTTACATGGCACGCGGTTTGACCTACTATACGGGTCCAATCTATGAAACCATTGTGGAGGAGCCAAATATCGGAAGTTTAGCCGGTGGGGGACGGTATGACAAACTGATCGGTATGTTTTTAGGACAGGACATCCCCGCGACCGGAATGGCACTCGGCATTGAGCGTATTATTGATGTGATGACAGAATTAGAGATGCTACCCCCAGCAAAAACTACGGTACAAGTGATTGTGCTCCCATTTAACGCGGAGGTACAATTAGAGGCATTACACCTTATCCAAGAGTTACGAACGGCAGGTCTGAATAGCGAATATTACTATAACTTAAATGATAAAATGGGTAAAAAGTTTAAATATGCGGGAAATAAAGGGATTCCGGTAGGGGTTGTGATTGGTCCCGACGAAATTCAGCAGGGAACGGTGGGAATTAAAAATTTACAGACCAAGCAACAAGAGACCGTGTCCCGTACCAAAATGATCGCGGTTATCAAAAATATGCTGGATCGCGATTGACCATGCCTATCTTGATTGGTATTGGAGGGGGTTCTGGTGCGGGAAAAACCGTTCTCGCCCAAGAGATTCAACGCCAAATTAGCCCATCATACTGTGTGATTCTCCCGTTGGAATCGTATTACCGGAATTGGGACGATCTACCTGAGTTCAACGGTTGGAAAAATTTCGACCATCCCGATGCCTTTGATCAGGATACATTAATATACCATTTGCGGGCGTTGTCTATGAACGCTACCATTCAACAACCCGTTTATGAGAATCACCGGCGTATTGGCTACCGAACCTTTTCGCCAGCCTATCTCACTTGTGTTGTGGGGTTGCATATATTAAATTTGGCGGAGTTTCGAGCCGTTTTGAATCTGAACATTTATGTAAACACACCGGACCCCATTCGATATAAACGCCGGTTGCAACGGGCACGGCAGGAATGGGGGCTTTCCACTGAGCAGGCACGCCTCCAATATGAACAGATGGTCTATCCAATGTACAAACAGTGGGTTGAACCCAGCCAAAAGTACGCGGACGTGATCGTCTCCGGTATAACACCGGTGGCGGAAACTGCCCGACACATTCTGAAACGGTTGCAAAAATGTGACGCCAAAATACCACATTTGCAAATAAAACACAACATTGGCGGGAAATCATACCCAGAAAATATAAATTAACCTACTGAAAAATAAAAACTTAACCAGTATAATTACTGTGGTATGAAGGTTGCTCATGTATAGAGTTACCTTTTCTCCTCCCTAAACTTAAGGTGAAGGCGCGATAGTTGATTCTGGTTTAAGTTACAGGTTTTCCTGCCTCCTTTTCCTGTAAACTTTAACCCCTGTTTTCCGTTTTCCCCCTACGGAAACACCTCGACACCAGAATTCGACTATCGCGTTTTTTTTATTTTATCTCATTATGTTATAAGGAGTTATGATTATGGCATTTCTGAATAAAATCGATCATATCGGGATCGCGGTGCGAAGCATCGAGAACAGTTTGAAGCTATATGTAGATCAATTGAAGATGCCGTTGGTACACCGGGAGGATGTCCCCGAACGCGGGGTACGGGTGGCATTTACTCAAATCGGCGAAAGTACCATTGAATTATTGGAGCCAACACAACCGGAATCGACGATTGCAAAGTTCTTGGAAAAACGGGGGGAAGGTTTTCATCACATCTGTTATGCGGTTGATGATGTCAATGCAACCTTGAAAGCACTCGAAGCGGAAGGCGCCACATTGATCGACAAAGAAGCGCGTCCCGGTGCCGAGAACAAACTGGTGGCATTTGTTCACCCCAAATCGATGGGCGGAGTACTGGTCGAATTGGCGCAACCCATGCCCAAATAAGATTACGCCAACCATTGTGAGGCGACTTTAACCGCTCCGGAACGTAAAATCCGGGGCGGTTTTTTCGTTACATCAATCACGGTAGAAGGCATGGCTGAAGAGGATTTTCCGGCATCCAAAATCAAATCAATTTGACCATCAAGTTGGTCAAGAACATCGTGGGCAGTTAGCGGAGGCGTTTCTCCAGAGAGATTGGCACTGGGCGCAGTCAAAGGGCAATTGCAAGCACGAAGTAATGCTAATGCCACCGGGTGGGGCGGAATGCGAATCCCAATGGAATCGCCCCCACCCCGCAATATCGGGGAAACCGCCGGTTTTGCCGGAAAAACTAGAGTTAATGCTCCGGGCCAATATTCTGCCATGAGCGGCGTTGCACCGGGAGGGATCTCCGTGACAAATTCAGCCAGAGCATCTGTACTGGGGAGTAAAATCAGGATTGGCTTATTTGCGGGGCGATTTTTAATCTCAAACACTCGCTGGATGGCACGGTCATTCTGGGCGTCCGCCGCCAAGCCATAAAGAGTTTCCGTTGGGAAGGCAATCACTCCCCCATCTTGGATAATTGTTGCTGCCTGCGCAATGATATTCGGGTCAGGGTATTGTGGATGAATGCTTAAAAGAGGCGTGCTCATCTCTCGAAATTCTCCGGCGTTGGCATTGACATATTCCGCTTATTAATCAAGCACGAACCTAAAATCCCTCAGGATGAAAGTCAATAACCAAACTAAAAAACCCCCGAAGTTTTCACTTCGGGGGTTCATGGTGTCGCTCACCTTGTAGCAACAACAGGGGGCAGGTGACACACTGGTTAAGGGGGGGTCACCGTGTATCAGCTTGAACCGCCCACGCCCACTGTTACTACGATGTGACCTTTTCCTAAAGCGAAGAATATGCCAACTTTGATAAATAACATAACCTATTGTTATATAACAGGTTACTACATTTTAATTTATCTAGTAGGACTTAAAAATGGGCATAACTCCCATAAAAATAAGCCCACGGAAAGTGTCAAATGGGTGACATTTCCCACGACAACTTTATAAACCGCTTTTCAGCGATAATAAAAAAGCGGTAGGGGTAATGGTACCTTTACCACTAATTATATTTAAATGGTAGCGAATTAAAGAGTTACACAGTTAAGCGCTCCATCAAATTGACCATTTCCAAAGCGGTAAGTGCCGCATCCCAACCTTTATTACCGACTTTTGTACCTGCCCGTTCAATCGCTTGTTCGATGGTATCTGTGGTAATTACCCCATAGGTGACCGGTATGTCGAATTGGAGAGCGGTTGTTGCAATACCTTTGGTGACTTCTGACGCGATAAAATCAAAATGGGGTGTTGCGCCTCGGATGACCGCTCCCACACAAATAATCGCATCATATTTACCGCTTTTTGCCATCTGTTTTGCCACCAGCGGGATTTCAAACGAACCGGGAACCCACACCCCAGTAATATCACTTTCCGCAACACCGTGCCGCAAAAGACAATCAATGGCCCCCTCCATTAATCTTTTGGTGATGAGTTCATTAAATCGCCCCATCACCAGACCAAATTTTTTGCCTTCACCAGAATATTGACCTTCGATTATATGAATTGCCATAAGAAACTCCTCCTATTCAAAAGGTACTGAACTTACGATTTCCAAACCATACGCATTTAAACCTACCCGCCGTTGTTGCGGGTGGTTTGTTAAGAGCCGGATCGTGGAGAGTCCGAGGTCTGCCAGAATTTGCGCTCCAATGCCGTAATCCCGCATATCCATGTGCAATACGGATTTGAGTTCATACGGCTCGAAAGCATCAATTTTTTTAGCATAGTCCACCATTTTATTGACCAAATATTGTCCTCGTCCTTCCTGTGGAATGACAAACACCAAGACGGCATACTCTTCTTGCGCTAATCGTTCCAGTGCCCGTACTGCTATATTTTGCCCATGTTCGGACATACCATCTAGCATAGCGAGCAGAGGCGACGAAGAGTGTACCCGAACGAGGACATCTTTTTTGCCCCGGACATCACCTTTCACAAATGCCAAATGATACTCATCTGTTAATGTCGTCCGGTACACATGCAGTGTGAAATCACCAAATCGAGTGGGGAAAGGTTTATAAAAGACCCGTTCGATCAGTTTATCTTTTTGATAGCGGTACGAGATTAAATCGCGGATGGTAATCATCTTTAATTGATGTTTTTCGGCAAATTTTAAGAGCGCCGGAACGCGTGCCATGGTGCCATCATCATCCATAATTTCGCACAACACACCGGCCGGATAATGTCCGACGAGCCGAGCCAAATCAATTGCGGCTTCCGTATGCCCTGCACGCCGAAGTACACCCCCTTCAGCGGCTTGTAATGGAAAGATATGCCCCGGGCGCGCTAAATCTTCCGGTTTAGTCTGGGGGTCAACCAATGCTTGGATCGTGATGGCGCGGTCGTGGGCGGAAATGCCCGTGGTCGTACCTTTGATCGCATCCACGGAGACCGTGAAGGCCGTAGAACGTTGGGCAGTATTATTGGAGACCATCTGTTCCAATTCCAATTCTTTCAGGCGTTCCGCGGTCATCGAGACACAGATCAAGCCCCGGCCATGAGTTGCCATAAAATTGACTAATTGCGGGGTAATACATTGTGCCGAACAAATCAGGTCGCCCTCATTCTCCCGGTCCTCATCATCCGTGACAATAATTAATTTTCCGTCTCGAAAGTCCTCAATAGCCTCTTCAATCGTATTGAACCCAAACATAAACCATCCTTTTTCGGGTTGATGTGGTTAATATTCGCCGGAGAGCGTCCGGAAATAGGATTTGATAAGTTCTTCGTACTGTGGTGGATAGCCTTCTTGAATTGCCCGAAGCAAGTCTTCTCGTAAGGTACTTTTGGGTTCGCCTTTATCGGGCGGAAGTACCGGAGGACTCGTACGTTCCACCTGTTGACCGGTTTTAGACTTCCGGCGTTTGCTGTAATCCTGCTTGCGAAGGCTTCGTTGGGTATCTAACAGACGGGTCATGATCTTTTGTTGGCGGTCTAGTGTTTCCTGATCGATGTTCTGCTGCTGCAGGTCTTTCATAATCTCATCCATTTCTCCGGCGAGGTCATCGATTCGACCCAGAATATCTCCATGCTCTGCCATCTCTTTTGCCAGTTCTTCAACACTTTTTTTCACCGCTTCTTGTTCTGCCGCCAGCCGTGCCATTGCCGCTCGGGCTTCTGCGCTCAGTTGTCCGTCTTGTCCCATCATCTGCTGCAAACCTTGCATACCTTCCCCAATCTGTTGCTGTTGTCCCGCCATATTTTGCAATTGTTGCATCAGTTGTTGCATTCCACTGGCAGATTGCCCACCTTGCATCTGTTGTTGCATATTTTCAGCAGATTTCATCAGTTCGATGATAGCGGCATTCACACTGGCGGTTGCCTCCCGGACAAAGGTAATGGCGTTCCGCCCGCGCCGTTCCACAAGTTGGTTTTGAGTTTCATCCATTTTATCCAGAGCTTCCCCCAGATGTTTCCCAATCGCCGGACTGATCATCATACTCTTTTTGGACATTTCAAAAATTTCATCGGTAACCCGGGCGGTGCCATTTCGCAAAATCTGTTGCCAATCGGCTAAATCGGTATATGTGTCGTAAGTACGCCCTTGTAACCGTTGAATCTCATTACCTAAATTTTCCTCCTCATCGGAGATATGAAGTAAGTCTCGGATAGCATCTTGCAGACCTGCCATCATCTGTTGCATGCTTTGCATTTGCATTTGTTGTTGCATGTCTTGCAGTTGCTCACTCAGGTCTAGCAATTGACGCATAATTTCTTGCTGGGTTTGTTGGGCTTCTTGGGGTTCACCCTGTTGCATCTGCTGGCTACTCTGCTGCATTTGACCGGACAGTTGCTGGTGTTGCATTTGCTGGGCAAGTTGTTGCATTTGCTGGGCGAGGTCTGATAAGCCGTTTTCTTGCATCATTTGGGCAAGTTCTTCCAATTCCTTTTGTAAGGCGTCGGTCTCTTCCGCAATTCGCTCTTGATCTTGAGCTAACTCATCTAACTGATTTTGATCGCCGTTTTTTTCTGCTTCTTGCGTACCTTCATTGACCTCATTTTGCTGGCGGGTCAGCTCCTGTGCTTTTTGTACGGCGGCATCCATTTTTTGTTCCATTTGGATTTGCTTGAGCAAGCCCAACGTGCGTTCGAGCCGTTCCATATATTCTTCTTGGGTCAAGCTCATATTTTCCATGGCTTTTTGAATTTCGTTCGGATCAAGCTCTTGCATCGCCTCTTGCAATTTTTCCATCGCTTCTTTCATTTCGTCCGTGGCGATCTCTTCCATCAACTGCTGAACTTCTTCCATTTTTTCCAGCATTTCTAGGGTGGCGGCTTCATTCTGTTCCAGCTTTTCGACCGTTTCTTCCAACGATTTGGAAAGTTCCTCAACTTTTTGGGCGAGTTCTTGCTGTTTTTTCAATGCATTTTCCACACTTTTTTTCTGCTCGTATGTCATATCTGGATTTTTTAAGAGTTCCCGAGCCACATCATCCAGTTGTTCTTTAATATCACGGCTTTCTTCCAGAATTTCTTCGGCATCATCAATTTGATCATCTTGTTGTTCGGCAACTTCATCATAAATTTCCATGAGGGATGGGACCCGTGCCGTATAGGTCGGGCTAACCGACCGTTTCGGTCCCGAAACAGTATCATTGTCGTACACCTCAACATAATAGATGATAACATCTTCCGGCAGAAGCATAAATTCATTTAAGTCCCACGTAAATTGGTGTGATACCTCCGTTTTAGCTTGACCATCGGTCAATGGCATCATCTGCTCTTGACCATCATCATTGAGTTTATATTTTAAGTTGATATGGCGTATTCCGTAATCATCCGCCGCCGAAATCCAAACCGGTAGTCTCAAATCATTGGTTAAATCAATATCTTGCTCCGGTTCAATGATGCGCACCACCGGATATTCATCCTCCAACACATTAATTTTATATTGAACCGGATTGACACTTTCCGCATTCAGATAATCCATTAGTTCAATATGGTACGATGTTTCCTCGGTGATAAGAATTTGACGCTTAGCCGAGCGGGCGGTTTGGAGTTTCATTGCTAATTGTTCTCCGTTGGCAAAGACAAGAGCCGCCCGGCGGAGCGGATTGTTGGATGTCACGGTTACCCACACCATTGTACCTTTGATGGCGGTAATGTCACCGTTATTTTCCTCCACCACTTTTTCTGGAATACCGGTGTAGGCCGGGTAAAAATATTCCAGTTTGATGCCGGTGACCAGTGGAAATTCATTGACGGTCACCTGATAGATGGGGGACGTTACGTGATCCGCTTGCACCGTATAGAAAAAACTCCGTTCAACGCCCTCAATCGTACCGGAAAACAACCGGTCATCCTCCGAAGCCAACTCTAGCTGATTTTTTAGGGTAGCCGGTGTACGCCCGTATCGCACGCTGACGGTAGCCGGCACTACATTGCCAATCTCAGCGCTCACCGGAACGGATGCGCCCCGGACCACCTCGGCATTACCCGGCAATACACGCAAAATTTGAGGTTGGGGTTTTTGGTCTGGCTGTAGCGCAGGATTTAAAAACAGTGCCCACGATTGGCGAAATTGATGCGGGAACACCGCTCCAAAAATCAATAAAAACACCAACACCGCGCTCAAATAGCGTCCGTATTTCCAGAGTGATTGCGTATTTACGATGCGCTTAAAATCAACGTTTTCCGTAGCGTGCACCGATCTTTGGAACGCGGCATCGAGCAAAGCAGAGGAATACGGGTTCGATTCAGCTTGCCGCACCCGCCATAACTGTAACGCATTGATAACATTGTTCCCTAACGTTGGAAAATGATGTTCCACCCGTAAGGCAATTCGTTCTAATGACCGGTTTTGAAGCAGAGGACGCACTAAAAAGGTAATCAAGGCATAGCTAACCCCACTAAGGGTAAGCCCTAAATAGAGGTAACGCAACAAGGAGGGTAAGGGGAAAATCGTGTTTACAATCAAAGCAAACCCAGTAAAACAGCCAAAGACTAGCAGCAACAACACCATTCCGCGGACTGACGTGATGGCAATATCATACCGGCGTACGGCGGCTAGCCGCTGAATAAGAGTGCGGTACAGGGTTTCATTTTGATGCATGTAACCTCCGAATAGTCATGAAAATATAAAGACAACTCTAAATTTTTCAGGAACTTAGGCTAATAAGTTTATGGGATATTTCAGGTAAGCTGCTGATGATAAACCGGTTAAGACAATTACCACGGGGTTCTATCTTAAATTGGTTAGCATGGTCGGAGTCTCAAAAGCGAGGTAAAAGTACAAGGTAACCCTAGTACTGTCAACAAAAAAGTGTTGACAAAACCGCGTGGGATATGGTATTGTGCGGTGTCGAATTTATCTAATTTTAATAAAAGAGGAGGTGACACAGACATAATGAAGAAACAAGATTTCGTCAGCAAAGTGGCCGAACAAACCGGGTTGACCAAAAAGCAATCCGAAGCGGCGGTTAACGCTGTACTGGATACCATCAAAGACGCCCTTTCCCAAGGAGAAAAAGTGTCGTTTGTTGGGTTTGGTACGTTCATGGTGGTTGAACGAAGCGCCCGTAAAGGGAAAAATCCCCGAACCGGTGATACCATCGAAATTCCGGCGAAAAAAGTTCCGGTATTCCGCGCGGGTAAAGCACTTAAGGATTCGGCGGCGTAACCTAATGATGGTTGGCGAGCAGATGGTATACTGCTCGCCAAAACTCATGTAACAAATAAAAAAGCTCTTGACAGGAGACCTTTCCCGAAGTAGCTTCCCCCCTCTGAAAATCAGATATATCTATTTCGATCCATCTGAAACATCGATTTGAGAGTTGGGACGATAAAAATCAGCATGATTGCCGTTTTTAATGATAGGTTTTAAGGAGTGAAATCAATGACAAAAGCCGAACTGGTCGATCAAGTATCCGAAGAAACCGGATTTACCAAAAAAGACAGTGCTGACATTGTAAATGCCTTTTTAGATATTGTCATCGATACGTTGAGCAAAGGTCAAGGGATTGAAATTCGGGGTTTTGGTAGCTTCAAAGTCAAAAAACGAGACCAACGCGTTGCCCGCAATCCCAGAACAGGAGAGTCTGTGATTGTCCCCGCGAAATCAGTACCGGTGTTTAAGCCCTCAAAAGATTTGAAATCCATGGTTAGTCAACTTTAAATGATGTGAAGGAGGTAGGAACGTTGCCCTGCGGAAGAAAACGAAAACGACATAAAATCAATACGCACAAACGTAAAAAACGCTTACGTAAGAATCGCCATAAGAAGAAGAAGTAAGATGAATTAAAGCGGTGCGCCCGTAGCTCAGTTGGATAGAGCGTCAGATTCCGGATCTGAAGGTCGTGCGTTCGAATCGCGCCGGGCGTACCACTCACACAATAAACCCCCTAACCCAACAACCGGTTAGGGGGTTTTGTATTAGCGTCATTTATCCGTTGGTATGCCTTACCGTATATTAGCGGGTCATTTCAGCACCCAATCGCATTTTTAGCTCTTCCACCGCCGGCGGTAGATAGCGAATCACCCAAATATCAGCATTCCCATCCTGTGTTGCCGTGTATGCCAACCAATGTCCATCCGGTGACCAAGCCGGATGATCCACGGTTTCCGCCGCCAACCGCAGTTGTTGAATAACCCCAGAGTCACGTTCCCACATGTAAAACTGACCGTCAGCGGCAATCCATAACTGATTGAGGGTCGGATGCCATGCCAGCGCCGTAATTGCAGAAAAAGAAGCCGTTATGTGCTGGCGAGTTCGATCCACAAGCGGAACAACGGTTACCACCGGCTTACCTGCCGGATACGAAACCACAGCGAACCGGTCTCCTTTCGGATGCCACGCCGGATGGGATTCCACAGAATCGATAGGGGTTAACCGGATGAGGCTTCCATCCGCAACCCGAACCGCTTGGATGTGGGGCAACGGATTCCCTTTAGTGGTGAAGGCAACCAGCGTATCGGCGGCACTCCATGCTGGAACTCCTTTAATGTCTAAGCGATGCGTCAACGGTTGAGGGAATACTGGCACGGTAGTTAAATCCGCCAACCATAAATCAATCGATTGATGTTTATCCGAGATAAAAACCAGTTGGTCACCACGATGCGATACCACTCCCGCCCACTGATTCGCGGTCTCCTCCGGGAAAACGCGATCCGGTTGCGGCACATCAAAAGGGGTTTGCCACAAAGCGATCCGGTTCTGCCGGAACGAGGTAAAAATAAGCGTCCGGTTATCCCCGCGCCAGGTGGGGTAGAGATCATTCGCCTCATCTGTAGTAACCCGAAACTGGTAAAAACGCTCCCGTACGGTCTGAAAGATAGGTTCTACCAACGCGGGATCGCTTTCTAACGCGGAAAGATAACAGACATAGGCGGAGTCATTGCCGAGTGCGTCATAGGCTAAACCCACCTCATAAAACGGTTCCCCAAAGGACGGGCTGTTTCCGAACCGTTTCCCTTGAAACAGTGTAGCCACGCATTCGGAGAGTCGCTGCTGCTCCAAAAACTGTTGAGCTTGAACCGCATAAAATGTAGCAATATCATGATGCCAACGAGGGCTGATCTGGTACGATTTTTCAAAACAAATCACGGCCTGATCCGGTTCTGCCCGTTGAAACGCCGCACGACCGGCATCGTAATAGGCAAACCCCACCTGATCCCGCCAAATATCGCTGTTACCAGTGAGGGCTAAAAGCAAATGGAAACAGCTATCGGCAAGTGCATAATCGGTGTGAGTGGTGTCCAAATAAGTCTTACCCGCATTCAAATACGCCCACGGCACCCACTCCTGCCGGACGAGGGTACTATCCAGCGTATTGATTGCCTGCTCAAAACAAAATTGGGCGATGTCCAGCCGTTTTTGTGCCGGATTCAGGTAAATTGTACCGCCTTTCACATAGGTTTCCGCCGCAAGTTGTCGCCAACGAGGGTTCACACTTAGTGTTAAGGCTCGCTTCAAAAAACGATCGGCCTGCTGGACATCACGGTGCTCGAAAGCCCATTGCCCAGCACTGAGAAATCCGGCGGCGAGTTCTTCTTTCCAAAGCGCATCCTCAAGAGACAACGTCTCCAAATGAGAATCCAGCGTATCAAAATGCGCTAAGGCTTGGGCGATATTCCCTGCTTTGTATTGGCTACGCCCTAGAATCAGGTGCATACCACCGGTTGGGGATTCGCGTTCTGAAAAGAATTTTTGTGCCTCATCAGCGGTTTTCATCGCGAGTGCCAGTGAATCTTGTTGCAAGTAGCGTACAGCAATATACCAATAGGTCCATTTGCTGGTGGGCGGTTCTGCCAGAATGTTATGGACCCAGTTGTGCCCATCCGGCATGTCCATAACGGCATTAATTCGCTCCTGTAGTTGCCGCCGGAGCTGAAAATTATCGGAAGTGTACAAAAAAGCTTTATCCAGATTCAATATAGCTTTATCAAACGCCTGTAATGCAAAATAGCTGTGGGCTAATGCCTCATAAACCTCAACCCGAAAGGGATCGATTTGCCGTGCGGTATGAAAATGCTCTAGGGCGGCATGATAGTCGGGCGGTTGGCGACGGATCAAGCAGTTGCCCCATTTCAGGTGAATGGCAAACCGGACGGAATCTGGCAAATGGGGGTCTGCCAATGCCGTCTCAAACTGAGAAATCATTTGCCCACAATCCGTCATGGAATCCGTCCCAGCGAAAGCCGGATGATGGGGTGCCTGTGCAAACGCCATTTCTCCCCCCACCAACAGCCCCAATAGAATCAACCCCGGTATATATTGCCGTATCATCATGACATATCCCCAATCGATTAACTTGAAAAAAAACAATAAATTACACGCAATTAATTGTACCGTAAATCCCAAATGCTGTCAACAGGTTTGTCAGGGTGGGCGTGGTGGGATGAGTCTTCGCACCAGATGCCCTTCTTTTCTGAAACGGCACCTGTTGGCATCCTTTTAAAATAGCCAAATTTTACTTGCCTTCTGTAGGGGCATGTGATATAGTTCTAACCCAAATTTTGACCCCTATTCACATGAGGTAATTTTATGCCTAAAACGATGCAACGAACGGTACTTACAGTACTTTCTCTACTATTGGTACTTGGATCGCTTCACGCCGCGGAGATTCTTCCCGGTAAGATGGTAGTTAAATTCAAAGACCCGCAACTCCGCGCCACAACCCTCGCCGAACTCAACCCCCTCACAGCGGCTCCGGCGTTCCCCCACTTTAGCTCTCGACACCCGCTAGCCCGTATTTACACGCTGACCTTCCCGGAATCAACGGATATTGAAACTCTGACCGGGCGCCTCGCCACAGATGCCAATATCGAATATGCAGAACCACTGTACGTCCATCACACCTATCGATTAAGCCAGCCAGCGGATTTACGGCAGTGCCGACCCAATGATGAATATGCGAATCTGGACCCCGAAGACCCCGAATACCAGTGGGCGTTGGATAAAATGGAAATGTTCGAGGCGTGGTGTACCACCACCGGTGACCCCAATGTTCTGATTGCGATTATCGATACCGGAATGGATATGGATCACCCCGATCTGGTGGATCAGTATTATGTAAATCCCAATGAGATTGAAAATGGCATTGATGATGATCAAAATGGACTGGTGGATGATCTGACCGGCTGGGATTTGGTGGATGGGGATAATGATCCTCAAGGTACGGCAACACATGGCACAATGGTGGGCGGAATTGCCAGTGCCGTGACCAATAACAGCATCGGTATTGCCGGTATCGGATACAGTTGCGCCTTGTTGCCAATCCGGGCGGGACAAAGTACAGACATCACATTTGGCTATCAAGGGATACTCTATGCGGCAGTGATGGGCGCCGACATCATCAATTGTAGTTGGGGGCGGTCCGGACGCTACAGTCACTTTGAAAATGATATTTTGCAAACGGTTACGGAGATGGGGTCTCTCGTCATTGCCGCCGCCGGTAATGAGGGAACAGACGCATTGCATTGGCCCGCCGCCTATGAAAATGTGCTCAGTGTAGGAAATACCAATGAAAACGATGTACTGGTCAGCAATTCCAATTATGGCACGTGGTTGGATGTGTGCGCGCCGGGAGCCTCGATTCGCACGACTCACGTAAACGGTGGGTACACCACCAGCGGGGGAACATCCCTTGCCGCCCCCCAAGTTGCCGGTCTGGCGGGGTTGGTCAAAAGTCTGCATCCAGATTGGACACCCCAGCAGATTGCCGCCCAAATTATTGCCACCGCAGACCCGATTGACTCGTTTAATCTGGAACAACTTGCCGGAAAACTGGGTTCTGGACGGGTGAATGGACGCCGTGCCGTAACTGAAACTACCGAGTTTGTCCGCTATGAACACTACCAGATTAATGACCCCGACGGTGATGGCGTGGTGGAACGCAATGAACTGGAACAATCCCTAGAACTTGCCGTTACCTTGCGTAGCCTGCTCAGTGATGTTCCTAATGTGACCGGGACACTTACCACAAACGATGAATTTGTGAGCATCACGGATGGCTCGGCGACGTTTGGCACACTGGTTCAAAATCAATTGCAGAGCAATGACGCCGATCCTTTCCAAATAGTTGCTTCTGTTACCACTCCCAACCACCACCGGGTTGAGTTTGAGCTGGAAATCACGGCAGATGGAGGCTTTCACACGACGGATCGATTCGCGATCTACCTCAAACCTTCTTATCGCCAACACCGGGTCGGTGCGATTGATTGTGCCGTTTCGGATCGGGGTGTAAGTGGTTGGGGTTACCTTGCCAGTAACGATCTGGAAGTGATCGGTATGCGCTATCCTCAAGACCGCCCATGGGATTTTGGGTTTGGGGGTTCTTTAGTTGTCGGAGCCAGTGTGGATTGGATGGCAGAAGGCTATGGGAATAATACAAGCGACCCCAACGCTTGGACAACAACCGCCGATGGAAGTTTGATCCTTTCCAGCTCTGAACAAGCCGATGAAAGCGGCATTGCGGTATATGAGGCGGAAAGTGCCGCCGGCGAGAGTTATCGCGTCACACAAACCACCTTCGCCTGGGCAGATGCACCCAACAATGATTTTGTGATTTACCGCTTTCGCCTCCGCAACACGGGTGAACATCCACTAACCAACGTCCACGCCGGTTATTTTTGGGATTTTGATGTCCCCGGCGATATTTACGGTTTCTCAGAAAATCTGGCAGATTTTGATGAGGCGCTGGACGTGGGCTATGCGTACCATGCCACCCGGGATACCTTACCCTACGCCGGTTTGCAACTGCTCAGCGAGACGGCGTATGCCTTCCGGGTGATTAGTAATTCCACAGATGTGTACCCGACGGGTGATATTTCCGACCGGAAATTATATGAATATCTGGGGGTGAACGAGCCAATCATCCAAAGCCAGCCCATGGATTTGAGCTTACTGCTGGGAGTGGCTCCCTTTGACTTGGCGGTTGGAGAAGCAAAAGACCTCGCGTTTGCCTTTCTTGCCGGGGATGACCTCGCCGATCTGCAAGCGAACGCTCAAGCCGCCCGCGAGATTTATAGCACACTGACCATCCCAGATTTGGTCGTCACGCCCGAATCGTATGATTTTGGGGTCGTGCCGGTCGGCGAAAATCGCACTGCCACCTTTACCCTACGGAATGAAGGCACCGCCGACCTCACAATTGACCAAATTACGATTACCGGCACTCACGCCACAGCATTTGAGCTGACTCGCGGCGGAAATACCACCCTCCTAACGCCCAACCAATCCGCCGAACTGGACGTTCAATTTAGCCCGATCCAATCCGGTATGCACAATGCCCAAGTGGTGATTCAAGTGGGGAATAGCTCGGAGGCCATCCTGTTGGGCGGCATCGGTTTGAGCGAGAATGAAGCCGTTTTGCAAATTGAACCGGAACAACTCGATTTCGGCGCCGTTTTACTGGGCACGACCGTTACCAAACAGTTAGTTCTTACAAATGCCGGTAATACGGATTTAAGCATTCAAAAGATGACGATCCGTGGTGCGAATTTTCGGGATTTTGAACTGGTTAGCCCGCAAACATGGATAATTTCTCCCAATCTGTCCGCAACCATTACCCTCGAATTTACACCACAAACCGAGGGTTCAAAGTCTGCCCTGTTAGAAATTACCAGCAATGCGTTTTCCAGTCCTGACGAGGTGAATCTGAGCGGTGATGTCGCCATTTTTGAGGGACCGTGCCCGAACCCGCACTCCCGTACCGAACATGGGGCACGCCCGGTCATTTTTGAGTATCTTGATGCCGCTTCCACGGTACAACTTTTTACACTCGATGGCGATCTCGTCCGGGAAGCCGGACCGGCAGATATTGATACGGGGCTTACGTGTGACGGACAATCGAGCTTGGTCTGGAAATGGGATACCACCAATGCGAACGGCACTCCGGTTGCCCCCGGAGTGTACGTTTACGTGATTTCTGTTTCCGGCACTATCAAAACCGGCAAAGTGGCAATCTTACGGTAAATCAATAGACGTTTCATATTCATTCCATCATGCAACATGAGGTTAAATATGGCAAAAATTACTTGGACTTATACGGATGAAGCACCGGCATTGGCAACCTATGCCTTCCTTCCGGTATTAAAAGCCTTCACGAAATACACCGGTATTGAAGTTGATCTGGCAGATATTTCCCTCGCCGGACGCATCATTGCAAACTTTCCCGAACAGTTGACCGATGACCAAAAAATACCGGATTATCTGACTATCTTAGGCGAGATGACCCAACAACCCGATGCCAATATCATCAAATTGCCCAATATCAGCGCCTCGATACCGCAACTTCAAGCGGCGATTAAAGAACTTCGGGAAAAGGGGTATGATATTCCCGAATACCCCGAAGAGCCAAAAACAGAGGCGGAAAAAGCGTTACAACAGCGCTTTTCGGTGGTGTTGGGCTCCGCCGTCAATCCGGTTTTGCGGGAAGGCAATTCCGACCGGCGACCCGCGGCGGCCGTGAAGGCTTTCGCCAAAAAGCATCCCCATAAAATGATAAAACCGTGGCCCAAATCCGGCTCTAAAACTCGGGTGGCACACATGAAAGATAACGATTTTTATGCCCACGAAACTTCCATGACGCTGGACAGGGCAAGCGAAGTAAAGATCGAATTTGTGGATCATGCCGGCAAGATCAAGGTGCTTAAGGAAGGCATTTCCCTGTTGGCAGGCGAAGTGATTGATACCACTCACATTGACGTAGCCGCCTTGCGGGAATTCTACGCGGAACAGATCGAAGCGGCAAAACAAGATGAGGTACTCCTGTCACTCCATCTCAAAGCGACCATGATGAAAGTCTCTGACCCGATTATGTTTGGGCATTGTGTCTCCGTGTATTATCAGGAGGCATTAGAGAAGCACGCCGGCACACTGAAAGAAATTGGGGCGAACGTCAATAATGGGTTAGCGGATATACTGGATAAATTGAATAAACTGCCAGCAGACAAAAAAGCAGAAATCGAAGCGGATATAAACGCCGTGTACCAACACCGACCAGCGTTAGCCATGGTGGACTCCCGTCAGGGAATTACCAACCTGCACGTGCCCAACAACATCATTATTGATGCCTCGATGCCAAACGTGGTGCGCGATGGTGGTAAAATGTGGAACGCCCATGACCAACTTCAGGACTGTATCGCCATGATCCCAGACCGCTGTTATGCGACCATGTACAAGGAAATTGTGGAAGATGCCAAAGAAAAAGGTCAATTTGACCCCGCCACGATGGGTAACGTCTCCAATGTGGGGCTGATGGCAAAAAAAGCTGAAGAATATGGCTCTCATGATAAAACCTTTGAAGCCGAAGCACCGGGTACCATCCGCGTGGTAGATGAAACCGGTACAACCTTACTCGAACAGACGGTCAATACGGGCGATATCTTCCGCATGTGTCAGGCAAAAGATGTGGCCATTCGAGATTGGGTCGGCTTGGCAGTTCGGCGGGCGAAAGCAAGTGGTAATCCGGTGGTGTTCTGGCTGGATGAAAAGCGGGCACATGACCGGGAAATCATTAAAAAAGTCAAGATGTACCTTCCAGAACATGACACAAGCGGGCTGGAAATCCACATCAAAGCTCCGCAAGAGGCAATGAAGTACACCCTAAAACGGGTTCGCAAGGGGGAAGATACCATTTCAGCGACCGGTAATGTGCTTCGAGACTATTTGACAGACCTATTTCCAATCCTTGAACTCGGTACAAGTGCCCGGATGTTATCGATTGTCCCCCTCCTGAAAGGCGGAGGCTTATTTGAAACCGGAGCGGGAGGCTCGGCACCCAAACATGTGCAACAATTGCTCAAAGAGGGTCACCTGCGCTGGGATTCGCTGGGTGAATACTGTGCGCTGGTCCCCTCCTTGGAAATGATTGCCGAAAAAACCGGAAACCCTAAAGCCGCCGTTCTGGCAAAAACCTTGGATCAAGCGATTGCCCAGTATCTGGAAAATGGCAAACTACCCAGCCGTAAAGTCCATGAATTGGATAATCGCGGAAGCACCTTTTATCTCACCTTGTATTGGGCGCAGGCATTAGCCGCACAAGATGAGGACGCCGAATTGAAAGCCCGTTTTACGGAACTCGCGGAAAAACTGAGCGAACAGGAAGCAACTATCAATGCGGAATTACTGGCGGCTCAAGGCGCGCCAGTGGATTTGGGCGGCTATTTTATGCCCGATCCGGAAAAAGCAACACGGGTGATGCGACCCAGCCCCACCCTCAATGAGATTATCGACCATTTTTAACTCATTTTTAAGGGAAGATTTGGAGGAGGAAATCCAGATGTTTAATTATCACGAAGCAATGCGCCGGGCACTGGCGTATCCGGGACAGGTAAAGTATGAACTGGATTCGTATGATTACTATTTTCAGCAGGAATTGGATCAAACCCCGATTCCCAATTTTCACCTGAACAAGAAAATTCATGCGGTCTATCCGGTGTTTGATGAAAAATACACCCTGTTTAAGCGCTTCAGCGAAGGGCTTTTCCGTATTTTTGAAAAAGTAGCAGAAGAACGCTTTCAGGAGATCACCGCCGGGAAGGATGATTTCGGATTTTCGGAATTTGAACAACGGTTGGTCAAAGTGCGCCCTCGTTCCGGACGGTTGATCCGCCATTTGCGCTTTGATGCCATCTATTCCCCGTCTTACGAAAAGATCGTGATCTTGGAATGCAATCCCGAAAATCCCGGCGGGATGTGGGATAACGACTTTGCCGTCAGTTGCATGGCACGCAATATGTCCAAGCTGTATCAAGGAATTTTTGCACCGGACGGAGACTGGTCAAAAATCAATTACAACAAACAAAAAGATATGCTGATCAATTCCATCGTGGACGCCCACCAGACCATGTTTGGCAAACCACCGGTGACCATTGCCATCGGGCTATTCCCAGAAGATGACGGGCACTTTATCGCCCATTGTCAGGCGCTTTACATGCGACAAAAAGGCTTCAACGCGATTGTGGTCAATCCGGCGGAACTGCGCTACCATGAGGGCAAAGTGTACGCCCCAGATAATACCCCCATTGATGTTCTTTTCCGTGGATTCCTGATTTTTGAAGCCAATAATCACGCCCATGAACTGGATCAATTTTTGGCGGCATACGAAAATCAAGATTTATGCGTGGTCCCGCCGATGAGCGATGCGCTGGTCAATTCCAAAACCTTGATCGCCGAAATCCCAACGCGCTACCGCCACCTGCTCACCGATGAAGAATATGCCCTAACCCAAGAGTTTTTCCCCGAAACCCACGTCCTTACCCCAGATAATTACGACCGATTTATGAGCGACCTGATGAACTGGGTCATTAAACCGGGCGAAGGTTACGGCGGTTTTGGCGTGTTAGTGGGGCGGGAATCGTTCGATAAGGAATTGCCAAGCAAAGCGGATGTTGCCAACGGGCATTGGGTCGCACAGCGCTATTACCCGCATGAAACCATCAAAGCACCCTATTATCATTATGAGAACGGCACTGTCTCGATTGAGACAATCAATGTGGTTATCGGTACTCTTTGCATCTTGGGCAAATATACCGGTACCTTGGTCCGCGGGGCGTTAGGGAACGTAATTAACACCCATCAAGGGGCCGAAATTTTGACCCCATTTGACCCCGACTATTGGGTAAAATAACACCGGTGCAAGTGGATTGGATTGCTTGGCGATTAAAAGGGCATGGAATCCCGTCCATGCCCTTTTTTATTGAAATCTGATGCCCCGTGTGCTAAATTCAACGTCACCTGTCCCATTGTTGGTCTCTTCCCTCTAAATAGGTCGGTTATGCGCGGAAAAATCATTTGTAGCAGTCACAACATCAATCGGGAGGCATTTATCCATCGTTTTCGCGATTTGATTGCCTCCACGAACCATTTTGACCCCAAAGTACGGCGCACCAAAAAAGTACTGCTCATCACTGCCGGCTGGCAAACGGCAGAGTACGAAGAAAGCCACCTCAAACGTGCCCTCAACCGGATTGGTATTGAGTCTCGATATGATGCCCACGGGTACGACATCAATATCCAAAATCTGGCGATTTACCATCAATTTAACCGGTTCAAAGCCCATTCCAGCAAAATTTATCAGGAATATCACGAAAAACAGGAGACGATCAAGCACATCAAAGAATTCTATCGCACCAAAAATACCGGCATGATTGAAACCTATTGGGAACAGGTCGATTTGGTGCGAAAGTACTTCCCCGACATGAACCTGCGCGATATTCTGGGATACAAAATCGATCAACCGCGCGGTGATTTGACCGGTTTGCCACTGCCAGAGGTGCAAAAACTCTATTTTTGCCAGCAAGTGCAAAATACCTTGCGGAATGTGATTCAATATGACGAGATGATGGTCAACACGATTGAGGAGATTGAATCCTATTTTGTGGCACATTCCAACGTCAAACAAGATGCTCTTTACCAACAAATTCGGAATGATCTGCAACAGCGCATCCTTTCCAGTAACTCGATCTTCATCTTTGGGGGACACACGACGGTGCTGATGAACCGCCTCCGCTTTTTTGACTTGAAGGAGACGTTGATCGAAGCCCTCAACCGCGGGACAAACTTCTTTACGGTCGGTTCCGGGGCGGAAATTTTATGCGATAAATTGATCCTGTACAATAACCATCCGGATCGCCGCACGCCCCGCGAAACCTTCGAGTTTCATGATAACGGCTTAGGATTAATCAGCCATCTGCAAATCCTACCCCCCAACGTTTCGCAAATCAATATTGAAGACGCCGACCTGCGCACCCATATCGCGAATCGATTTAATAGCCATACCTGCGTCTTACTGGATAAAGATTCCTATCTTTACATAGAAGCCCGCCCGGAGACGAACCAATACGAAGAAACAACGACAGAGCAACGGTACATTGCCCTCGGTGAGACCGATTATCTCTACATTTTTAATAAATCCGGTGAGTTGGAGCGGAAACATGCCGGCGAGGAACTTTTCCCGGGCAAATCGCGACGGATTACAACCTCGCTGGTCCATCGCGATGCCTCACCCCGCTTGAAAGCGTTGATCAGCCGGGTGCACCATGTCCAGCGAATCAAATACGGTAACATCAACGAGGTTGTCCAACAATTCATCCAAAATGAGACCTTCCCCCTTACTGATGGCTATACCACAACATTTTTCTATTTTGATCCCCATCATACCGTCAAATCGGTCTATCTCTACAGTTCCATTGGGCACGATGATGACGATCTGGTCTTTTACCAGTACAAAAATACGGGGATTTTTTACCTGCCGATGAAATTTCAACCGGTTTCACGGTTGGAATATAAATTGATGTTAGATTACGGGAATCAGCAGTACCGGGAGATACTAGACCCGTACCATTCGCACTGGGCATACGGGCCGTTTGGTCCGAAATCCGTTATGGTTACTCCGGATTACCGGCGTGCGGCGATGGCAGAATATCATGAGACACACCCTCACGGCACACTGGAGGAAGTCATTTTCCCCAGCCGGATAATGGGGGATCAACGACAATTTCAATTGTACACCCCGCCGGATTATCAGCCGGATACCCCTTATCCGCTGGTGATCTTCCATGACGGGTATGATTATCTTCAGTTTTCGGCCCTCAAAACCATTTTGGATAACTTGATTCATTACCAGTTGATCCGTCCGGTTGTGGCGGTTTTTTCCAAGCCGGTACACCGCTTTGAGGAATACGGCGCGAATCCAAAATATGCCCAGTTCATGGTAGAAGAGGTGATAGCGCACGCCCGCCAACGGCGGAACATATCCTCCAATCCCGTCGACATTTGCACGGTTGGAGCCAGTTTAGGGGGTGTCGTCTCCCTGTATCTATTCGATCAATATCCCGATGTGTTTGGCGGAGTGATCGCGCAATCCGGCTCATTTTTTATGAATCAAGAAGGATTCGGCTGGGCAAAAGACCGTGCCCCCCGCATCGTCAATTTTGTGGAACGCTTTACGGTCACCCCTCCCCAGCACGATCCCAAAATTGTACTGACCTGCGGGCGATTTGAAGGGCTAATCTACATCAACCGGGTTATGGCAGAACGGCTAGACCAACTGGGCTATAATTACCGGTACATCGAAAACAATGATGGGCATACCTGGGTGGGTTGGTCTGATTTGATGCCTACGGCCCTCCGCAATATATTCGGAACGTTGACCACCGCCACCGGCGATCTCATCACACCGGCGGGGATCATCAGCCTTAACAGCGAGGTACAACTGCCAATGGTGCAGTTTCACTAAACACGATCCAGCCTTGAACCTAAAACGTACAAAAAAGGAGGAGTTATGCGTCACGTTGTCTTTTATTCGCCTCATTTTGGGGAAAATACGCTGCGGTTTGTGTGGCCCATCCGGCGCCACATGCCGGATGTGAATCTCATCGGCATTGGACAAGACCCTCCCGAGTATATTGAGAGTTTAGGTGGGGCATTTAACGAATTTTATCGTGTGGAGGATGCCACCCAGCAAGACCAACTGGAAGCAGTGATTCGGGCACTCTCTACCGACCGCCAAATCCACGCCTTGCTCAATATTCAGGAACAACTCCAGATGCTCATCGCGCGGGTACGGGAACGGTTTGGTATTCCCGGTATCTACCCGGAGACCATGCACAAATTCCGTGATAAAGCCCACATGAAGCGGGTCTTAAAGGAAAATAATATCCGCTGTGCAGATTATCGGCGCGTGAATTCCGAAGCCGAAGCCCGCCAATTTGCGGAAGAAAACGGCTATCCCTTTGTCCTCAAGCCACTCAAAGGAGCGGGATCGGTGGATACGTTCGTGGTGTTCAACCAGTTGGAATTTGATAATTATCTGAGACAGATGGATATTACTCCAGAAACACCGGCAATTATGGAAGAGTTTATCCTCGGTCAGGAAGGCTCTTTTGATACGTTGACCTTGAATGGGGAAATCAAGTATTATGGCATCAACCACTACTACCCCACCCCGCTGGATGCCATGCGCAACCCTTGGATACAACCGATTTACATTTTTAATCATGAATTGGTGGATAGCCCCGAACTGGAAGATGTCCGGGAAGTGGGACGCCGCGTGATTGAGGTGTTTGCACCGGGGACATCCATCACCCACATGGAGTGGTTCCGGCGCCAATCGGATGGAAAAATTTATGTCGGGGAAATTGCCGCACGTCCCGGCGGAAAACCGATTATCGATCTGCATAATTTCGCCCAAGATATCGACTTATACCGGGCTTGGGGCGAACTCATGATCAATCACCGGGTTGATTTAAATGCGGAGCGAAAATACAGTGCCGGCTGCGCCCATTTGCGGGCACAAGGTCCTAAGGGTGGGCGCATTCGCGAAATTCACGGTGTCGAGCAGGTACGGCAAGCAGTCGGGCGCTATATCGTGGATGAACTGATCCCGCCCATCGGGAGCGAGAAAACCGAATCCTACATTGGCGAAGGGCACTACTACTGCCGCGGAAAACGGTTCGACGAAGTCTTCAGTGCGCTGCGTTATATCGTGGAAACCATCCGAATCTACTGTTGATGGGTACAGCGAAGCACCAGACATCACCAAACTCAAATTTCAATGACAAAAATCATCGCCCTTTTCAGGTATTATTGGGGTGGCTTGATCCACCGGCTGGGTGAACATCACGCCTTTTTGCTGAGTGGCGGGTTAGCATTTTCGATCTTCATTTGCATCCTCCCCACAGTGTTGATCATATTTTCGGTGTTAGGGCAAATTTTAGAAACATCCTCCATGCAGGAATATCTCAACACCCTGATCGAAAATATGATCCCGTATCCCGAATACGCCGAAAGGGTGGAAGATATCCTCGCTGAGCGCATCACGGAAGTCATTCAACAGAAAAAAATAGCCGGAATTGTCGGAATTTTGGGTCTGTTGATTGCCGCCAGCGGGCTATTCAGCAGTATGCGCACGATCTTAAACCGGGTGTACCAGATCGAGGAGACCAAGCACCCCCTTGTGGGAAAATTACGCGATTTAGGGATGATCGCTTTGGTGATGGTCTTTATGTTTTTCTCTATCGCCATCCTGCCGGTTTTAGAAGCATTGAAGGAATACACCCGTCGTCTGGAAATCCTCAACATTACGCGTAACTTATTTATTTTCAAGATATTTGAATCCGGGACGGTGCAAACCTACCTCTTTTCTCTGCTTTCTTTTTTGATCATCTTTGGCGTGTTGTACGGTATTTATACGTTGATTCCTTACGGAAAACTCCCCCGGCAGGTGGTGTTGGTGAGTGCATTTTGGACCGCCTTGTTGTGGGAGGTCGCGAAACAACTGTTTGGCTACTATCTGGCAAATTTTGCCATGTGGGGTAAATTGTATGGTACATACGTGCTATTTGTGGTGGTTGCCTTTTGGATTTATTACTCCTCGTTGATTTTCATTATCGGAGCGGAGTTGGGGCAACTTTTTCGGGAGCGGCATTTCGGGGAGGGCGCGGCAATGCCGTAATCAGTCCATCAGCGTTTCCAGATGCACCTGTACACAATCGGCTAACGCGTGTACATCGTAACCGCCTTCCAGCACGGAAATTAGCCGGTTTTGGCACAAATCGGCGGCAAGTTGTTTAACGATCCGGGTCATCTCTCCAAAAAACGGTGTGGTCAAATTGATGTGCGCCAGCGGGTCTGCCTGATGGGCATCAAAACCTGCCGAGATGAGGATAAATTCCGGTTGAAAGGTTTCCGTCACCGGTACGATCTTTTCCGAGAACGCCCGCCGGTACACCTCATCCCCAGAAAAGGCAGGTACCGGTATATTAAGGGTAAACCCTTTGCCTGCTCCGATTCCCACCTCACTCGCCGCACCCGTGCCGGGGTAGAGTGGATATTCATGGATACTCACAAAAAACACGGAGGGGTCATCCTCAAAAATGTGTTGGGTGCCGTTACCATGATGCACATCCCAATCGATAATCAAAATCCGCTCCAGATGGTATTGGTGCTGAAGATACCGCGCCGCCACCGCCACATTACCAAACAAGCAAAAACCCATTGCCTGATGCCGTTCGGCGTGGTGTCCCGGCGGACGCACCGCACAAAAGGCATTATCCACCTCGCCCGCCATAACGGCATCCACCGCATTGAGCACCCCACCGGCAGCAAGTTTTGCGACCTCATAGGAAAAATGATTGGCATACGTGTCACTATCAAAAAAGAAGGCTTTATGCAAAGCCGTGTTCTTGACCTCATCAATGTAATCCGGGTCGTGAACACGGCTCAACCACCGTTTTTCCACCGGTGTGGGGTCAATGGGATGCAATGCCTCCGACAATCCGGTAGATTTTAATCGATTCACAATCGCGCGGAGGCGTTGCGGGCATTCAACATGCCGGTAGGTGTATTGATGCTTCAAGTAGTCCGGGTGATAAACAAAACCGGTTTTCATGTATCCGCCTATTTCATTGCTGAAGAAGAATGGTGTTTGATGACGTGTCCGATAATCTCTGCCGTGCGGGACGATGCGCCCATTTCCCCTAATTTCTCGCGGATACGGGCTAATTTAGCTTGAATTTCCTTCCGGACACCCTCATTTTGCAGGATGTTGAGCGCCTCTGGAACGATGTTTTCTGGGGTAGCATCCTGTTGCACAAATTCCGGGACAATACGCTCTTCTGCCACCACATTCACTAAACCGATATTGGGGATTTTCACCACTCGCTTACCAATTTGATACGATAGCGGCGATACTTTATACAATACAATTAGCGGTGTCCCAAATAACCCGCTTTCCAGCGTTGCCGTACCGGAACAGCAGAGTAACAAATCAGACCCGCCCATCACAGGATGGGTGATGTTCCAATCATAATTGATTTCGGGTAAGTGGCGTTCATTCCAGCGGTCTAGGATAGGGGTGATCGCTTCGGAGGGGATGGTTGGGGCAACCGCAAGTACTACTTGAATCGGCAAGGTATCATGGATTTGTTCCACGGAATCCAACATCACGGGTAGAAGCCGCTCAATCTCCTGTTTACGACTCCCGGGCAATAATCCAATGACCGGTTGTGCCGGATCGAGGTTGAAATGTTTCATTAATTGATGCCGGTGGGTGCGGTCGGTAAAATCGATCTCTTCCAATAGCGGATGTCCCACAAATTCGGTATCCAGACCGGCGTTGGTATATAAATCTACCTCGAACGGAAAGATAACGATCATCTTATCCACCAGTTTGGCGATGCGGGGGATCCGGGCGGAATTCCATGCCCACACTTGCGGGCTGATGTAGTAAATGATCGGGGGGCACTGTTCCGCCAGACGCAAGCGCAAGCGCTGGGCAAACCGGAGGTTGAAACCGGGGTAATCTACCAGTAAGATGGCATCCGGTTGGCGTTCCTGAATGGCATGTTGCAACCGTACCGCGACCCGTAAGATAAATGGCAGATGTTTCACCACCTCCACGAAGCCCAAAAATGCCATTTCATGGCAATGGTAGATCAGTTCCACACCGGCGGCACGCATTTCATCCCCGCCCACGCCAAACACTTGCAAGTCGGGGTCTATTTTTTTAAGTTCACGGATGACATTCGCCGTGTGTAAATCTGCGGAGGCTTCGCCAGCAATTACAAATAGGTTCATCACAATATCCTAATACGATTCATTCAATACCCAACGGGTCGTTATAAGCCTTCATACCAACACAAAAGCGATAGCTTGGAACAAGCCATCGTTTTTATTTTTCATCTGGTGGAGGGATCGCCGCCTTCCAGAAATTCAGTCTCCTCAGCACCAACACATCAAAAGCCCTTTATTTACAATACCTTGAGAGCTTCCGATTGCCGTTCTCCACGTCTCTATGCGGGAAATGTTTTCTCCACATTTTCCCCAAACAGAGAATGGACGCGGGTTCGATTCCCTCTGCCATATCAAACGCGGTGTTGTCATAACCCAAGTCTTCAGTTTCACGACTACAACCTTAACCTAACTACTACGTCCTCATAGTCCGGGTCTTCGCAGCGAGAGTATCGACGCCTCTCGAGGGGACAAGGGTTTCTTCGGGTTGGTTATCTTTCTCCTTTCCCTCAATCGGTACATCTTGATTTTCCTGTCTCGCTTTTCATTAAATCCCTTTCTCTGCCATGTCTCAGGAACGTTTTGCAGTGTTTCCAATTTATCCGAAACAACAAGTTTACTCCTCCTCAAAACCGAAGGAGTCGAAGCGAAGTGTCCGGCAGTTTTCTGTCACATCACGAACGGTCTTATCGGAGGCCCCGTCCGGCAATCGGGCCTGAATCTCAAGCGTTACCTCGACCTCAGCGCCGACAAGTTTTGTTAAATGCTGAATCACCTCATCGGCGATACGCCCGGCATCACGGCCGACGCGGAGAGAATCCAACGTCACTGATCCATAAAATCGGCGATATACCGGCGTTACGGGGGTGACACTGCGGTCTCCCGGTTGCACAGCGCCCTGCGCTCCGCTGTCCGGGGGAAAACCCGCTTCACCCGGTTGTCCGGAAGATGTTGTTTCCCCGCCGGCAACGGCAGATGTTTCCCGGCGGGCGGCGTCTTCGCGGATTTGCCGTGCCGCCACGTCCGGCTTGACCAGAAGCGTCCCCCCCTCGGATTGGATGTTTACGGCTTTTCCTGCATCCAGGGCACGATACCGCCCGGATTCTTCGTCTTTGCCCTGGGCATAAGCAAATGTATCTGCTTCCCATGTCAACCGGGATACACCTTCACGGATCGCCCCCACCAGAACATCCGGATCACGAAGGCGGGGAAGGTACAGGTACGTTGCGAAGTCCTCGATGAGTTGTTTCACCGCCACATCATCACCGCGCCATAAAGGCACGCGATCCAGTTCCAGGCGGAGCCGGATGCCTCCCATCTGAACGAGGAGCATCTCCTCATTTTTCAGTTTTTTACTGGCCCTCAAAGCAAGCGAGTCGGTGCCCTGTAAACGGATTTCCGTCCAATCCAGCGCGCCACGAAGTTCAGGTTGTCCGGGTGCAAGC
This sequence comes from Gemmatimonadota bacterium, assembly GCA_003697105.1. GTDB lineage: Bacteria > 4572-55 > 4572-55 > J002 > J002 > J002. The sequence goes on from RFFQ01000040.1 coordinate 39,691, forward strand.
AACCACTGCCAGGTTTCGGGGATTCGGGCCTTGACCGTCTCATCGGCTGCCTTGCGTTTCGTTTCGGCCTGTTTGGACTGGAACGGATCCAGATTCAGTTGTTCTCTTTCGTCCCAGATGGACTTCCACGCCAGGTACTGACGGATGGCTGTCTGCAATTCCTTCAGGCGGGTTGCATCACCGGCCAGAAAAACAAGCGTGTTCCGGTAATTACGCGGACCGGCTCCGCGATTGTTCAGAACGTTTTCCGCTTCGACGCGTGCCTGACTGTCATGTTGCCCTTTGGTATGTGGATGTTCAGGGCCAAGGATAACCAGGCGTGCTTCACGCTCGTCGGGAATGTCACTGCTGCCCGAGCATGCATGCACCCGATGAAAATCGCCCCGGCTCCGGGCCTCTTCCCGCAACCTGCGGACAATTTCGTCCTGCACATCATGTTCGTGAAACTGGCCAGCCCGATCTTCGGCCAGACGGGTCACCGTCGGCTGCGTTGAGTACCAGTACCGGCGGCCGTCCACATACAAATAGGTTGCCCGGTCCGTCAGCCGCCGCAGGGCGTCTCCGAATGTCGCCACCGTCTCTCCGGGCTGGACACATCCAAGTTTGACCTGCCGGTCGTCAATGCCGCGGTTGGCAGCCCGCTGCGTCGGAGCGGAACCGACATAGATGGTTCGAGCCACCCGGCGGCAGGCAGAGTATCGTCCGAGGTTGGGCACCTCTCTGTCAAGAGAGAGCGGCAACGAATGTTCGCCGTCCACGTCTTTGGCGATAACCGGAGTCCACTGGTCGTCCAGATAGCGCGTCAATTCAAATTGCACGGCCGGGTCATCAATGGGGACCGTTGCCGGCATGATCAGCAGATTGCCATCCTGCCGCTCCCATAATGAATGGATCACGGTAGCCATTAATCGGAGCACTCCCCGTGTTCGCTGAAATTTATCCAGGGTTGACCAGTCGGTGTACAGCCGGTCAAACAACTCCGGGTGGATGGGGTAGGCCATCTTGATGCGTCGTTCGTACTCCGCCTCCCGGCATTCCGACGGGAACTCATTGTGTTGCGTTCCATACATTTCCACGAACGCGCGCGCCACCGCGTCTCGGGCGACAAACGCCTGCTTGTCCGTAATGGGCTCGAACAGACGCCGCCGGACAATCTCAAACCCCTCATCCGGACTTGCCGGACGCCAGCTTGATTCCACCCGGCCGATGGCGTTCTTCAACCGCGACAACGCCCTTTGCCCCCAGTCACCGCCAATCTCATTGTCCGAGGCGGGGATGCTCACCACCAACAACGTATCTTTCGCCGTTTTGGCCGACTCGCTCAGAGCTTGGGCGAAGGTGAATTGCGTATCAAACGATCCGGCGGGCAGGTCGCTGCCTTCATGCAATTGCCGGGCGTAAGCCACCCATTCATCGATAAGGATCAGGCACGGTGAGTACCGGTTGAACAGATCCTTGAGCCGGTCACCCGGGTTGGTGGCATTCTCGTCATCTTCCCGGACCATTTCATAGCCTTCCCGGCCACCGAGCTGCCAGGCGATTTCACCCCAGAGCGTTCGCACAATGGTGCCGTCATCCTTCCGGATCGGACTGCCCGGCGAAATTTTCGTGCCGACCACCACTGCCCGGTTCACAGAAACGGGAAGATCACACGCTGCCTGGTCGAGAATCTGCTCAGTGCCAGGCAGTTCTGTTACAGGTGTACCGGAAAACAGGTGATACAGAGCCAGCATGCTGTGGGTCTTGCCGCCGCCGAAATTGGTCTGCAGTTCGACCACCGGATCTCCGCCCCTGCCGGAAAGGCGCAAAACAGCATTGCTCAGCAACTTCCCCAGTCCTTCGGTAATATATGTGCGACGGAAGAATTCCGTGGGATGTTGGTATTCCGATGTCGCTTCACCCAGATATACCTGCCAGAGATCGGCTGCGAATTCCGCCTGGCTGTATTTTCCGCTGGCCACATCTTTATGCGGCGTGACAACTTTGCGCCAGGGTTTAAGACCACTCTGCGGGCTCCCTTCAGTTGGCCGGATGGAGCTTTTCCGCATTTCATTGCGGCGTTGTTCGTCGAACCGCACCCGCAGCAGGGCCATCTTCTGTGTTTCGAGCTCTTTGGCCTGGGGAGCGGAAACCGCGGTCAGCAGCCGTTCCATACTGTCCAGCGCCCGGTACGTATCGTCGCCGGAAAACCGCTCCTGATGCGCCCACTTGTTCCGCACATCCCGCAATTCGCTGACCAGGGATCTTTCGGTGCGGCCGAGAATATTTCGGAAGACGTCATTCCACGCATCCCACATCA
>RFFQ01000041.1 GCA_003697105.1 Gemmatimonadota bacterium
CACGCGGTATTTCGCAATGTTTCAGGGTGATTGCCATACGGCAGTCACCCTTTTTTTTCTGTTGACAAACTCGGGTTAAATTGATATATCCCATATATAAGATATAAGACTCTTAAAACTTAATAATCTGTCTAAAATTTTTTAATTCTTAATTAAGATAAAATACTCTTAAAACTTATAATGGAGTCCACCATGTCGAAAAAAAGCACCCTTTTCATTGCCATTTTCGTTCTCTTTATTTACCCGATAGCAGGTATTACTGTTGCGGCTATCGTGATCTATCAAAATCCCGATTTTGAGCCGGTCAAGATGTGGCAATTTGTAACCCGCGAAGACCCCGTAAACGAGTATGGGCTAACCGAATTCCAAATGAAGCACGGGGTTGGTCCCTTTACAAGCGAAGTAAAGATTCCAACTCAGATTGATGAAAATCTTGCTAAAACAGGGGAAGCGGTTTTTCAAGTCAAATGTTCCGGCTGCCATAAATTGGACAAAAAATATGTGGGTCCGCCCCTGCGGGGAGTAACCATGTATCGCAGCCCGACGTATATCCTGAATATGATTCTTAATCCCGGTGAAATGGTCAAAAGACATCCCATTGCCAAAGGGTTGCTTGCCCAACACTATACCGTGATGAGTCCCCAAAATGTCACTGAGGACGATGCCCGGGCAGTATTGGAATTTTTACGATACGATTTTGAAGTACAATCCGCTAATTAAAAGCGGACATTTTTATCATTCCTTCACCTTTTAGCAAGGAGGCATTATCAATGCTTTTCTCACGTTCAACACGTTGGAGTGCACTCAGCACTATTCTGATTCTCGGTCTTGCCGGTTTATTTTTATGGGGTTGTCCCGCAAAAAAGCCCCAGCAGAACCAATCTCTGATGAGTTCCGGCGATGCCGCGAGCCAAGTTTATGTGGCGCCGGGTCAATATGATGAGTTTTATGGCTTTTTCTCCGGCGGATTTAGCGGGCAGGTAACCGTTTATGGGTTACCGTCAGGCAGATTATTCAAGATCATTCCGGTTTTTTCGCAATTTCCCGAAAATAGCTACGGCTATTCAGAGGAAACAAAAGCGATGCTCATGACCTCCTACGGGTTTGTTCCGTGGGATGATTCGCACCATCCGGAACTGTCCCAAACTAATGGTGTTCCGGATGGGCGCTGGCTCTTCATTAATGCCAATAATACCCCGCGGATTGCTCGAATTGATCTAAAAACATTTGAAACCGATGAAATTATTGAAATTCCAAATTCCGGTGGGAATCACGCCTCGCCGTTTTGCACGATGAACACGGAATATGTCGTGGCATCCACCCGGTTTAGTGTGCCGATTCCCAATGAAGATGTTTCCATTGAAACCTACAAAGAGAATTTCAAAGGGACGATCACCTTTATTAAAGTGGCTGAAGATGGTGATATGGAAATTGCCTTCCAGATTTTGGTCCCGGGGTTTAATTATGACCTCTCCCATTCCGGTAAAGGTGCATCGCATGGCTGGTCATTCTTTACCTGCTATAATACGGAGCAAGCCAATACGTTGCTCGAAGTGAATGCTTCCCAAAATGATAAAGATTTTATTGCCGCGGTGAATTGGAAAAAAGCGGAAGAATATGTCGCCCAGGGTAAGGCGAAAGAAATGCCTGCAACCTATTTCAATAACAAAATGAATCATAAGACGCATATCGCCGAATCCAAAGTGGGGAAGACGGTCAAGGTATTGACCCCCGCCGAATGCCCCGGCTTGATCTACTATCTGCCAACACCGAAGTCCCCCCACGGGGTTGATGTGGACCCAACCGGAGAATACATCGCCGCTGGCGGGAAATTGGCAACGGTGATTCCGGTACACTCCTTCTCTAAAATGTTAAAAGCGATTGAAGATAAAGCCTTTGAAACTGAAATTGATGGTATTCCCGTATTAAAATACGAAGCGGTCATGGCGGGTGAAGTGGAAAACTGCGGTTTAGGACCCTTGCACACGGAATTTGACGGGAACGGATATGCTTATACCTCTGCATTTATCTCCTCAGAAGTCGTCAAGTGGAAAATTGGAACGTGGGAAGTGGTTGACCGCATCCCGACCTATTATTCCATTGGTCACTTGATGATCCCCGGTGGTGATAGTCAAAAGCCGTGGGGTAAATATCTGGTCGCCTTAAATAAGATCACAAAAGACCGCTACCTACCCACCGGACCCGAACTGTGCCAATCCGCACAATTAATCGATATTTCCGGCGATAAAATGAAATTATTACTCGACTTCCCCACGATGGGTGAACCCCACTATGCTCAAGCCATTCCAGCGGATATTTTGATGCCCAACGTGACCAAAATATACCCACTGGAAGAAAATCAGCACCCTTATGCCGCCAAAAGCGAAGCCGAAACCGGCATGACCCGTGATGGAAACACGGTGCACATCAAAATGACAACCATTCGGACACACTTCGCCCCGGATAATCTGGAAGGGGTGAAAGTAGGGGATAAAGTGTATTTTCATGTGACAAATCTGGAACAAGATTGGGATATTCCGCATGGCTTTGCCATGAAAGGTGCCAATACTGCTGAATTGCTAATTATGCCGGGTCAAACCCGTACCTACGTTTGGGAACCCCAAGAACCCGGGGTGTATCCCTTCTATTGCACTGACTTTTGTTCCGCGTTGCATCAGGAGATGTCGGGTTATGTCCGGGTCTCTCCTAAAAATGCCAACGTGTCATTTAAGTATCACGTGGGTGAATAATCCGTAAATAGGGCTTGCCATGTTCCAAAAGCATGGCAAGCCTGCTCAGGAGACGTTATGAAAATGACATCACGAATCTTATTTGCAGTCGCCGTATTGATGCTCATCGGGGCTTATTTTTTACCGCTGTGGCAAATTATGCTGGAAGCCCCCCAATACCCAGAGGGGATCGGGTTGATTATTTGGTATAATGACATTGTGGGCTATAAGCCAAATGATCTAAATAATGTAAATGGATTAAACCATTATATTGGCATGAGACCCATTGAACCTGAAAACATTCTGGAACTCAAAATTATTCCTTACATTATTGGTTTTATGATTCTCTTTGGGCTGTTGGGGGTCATCCTCGGTCGTAAAAAATGGCTATATGCGTGGGTCATCACATTAATGATTCTTGGAATCGTGGGATTAGCAGACTATTACCGGTGGGGATATGACTACGGACATAATTTGGACCCAACCGCGGCAATTAAAGTCCCGGGGCAATCCTACCAGCCACCGCTGATCGGCTCTAAGAAAATATTGAATTTCACGTCCTATTCGTATCCGGCAACGGGGGGCTGGATGATTGCAATTTCATTTGTGATTGCAGTACTTGCCGCGATCCACACCTCTAAGTTGTGCCCGCTAGACCGGTTACGGCGGAGGTTACACCCATGAAGCGACTCATTGGACTTTTAATTCTTTTGATGGTGGTCACCGGCTGTTCCCCGTCACCGGTACCCATTAATTACGGGGAAGAGAGTTGCGATTATTGTAAAATGATCATCATGCAACCCAAATATGGCACTGAATTGTTGACCCGAAAAGGAAAGATATATACCTTTGATTCCGTAGAGTGTCTGGTTGCGTTTTATCTCAAGGAAGAAGTGCCCCACGCCGAAATTCACTCCCTCTGGGTACCGGATTTTGATTCACCGGCGGTCGAATTTCTCGATGCCACCACTGCGGTTTACCTCCGTAGTGAAAACCTACGAAGCCCCATGGGACTCCATTTAACGGCGTTTCGGGATGTCCCTCAGGTCAAAGCGGCACAGCAGCAATATGGCGGGGGCATGTTTGCGTGGAACGAAGTTGTAGAACTGGTTAAAAAGGAATGGCAACCGTGAGCCAATGGCGACAGACCATTTTGACGGTACTGATGCTCCTGAGCAGTCTGGCCCCGTCACTTTCGGCAAAAACATACTGGGTTGATCCCTCCGGGGCATTTTCCTCCATCCGTGCGGCGCTGGCACACGCGACGGATGGCGATACCCTTCACGTAGCCCCGGGTATTTACCGGGAAGGTGCAATCACCATCGATAAATCAATCCACGTGATCGGACACAACCTGCCTCAAATCGACGGTGAAGGAACGTACCAGATTATCACCGTGGTAGCCGATAGTGTCCATATTGAAGGTCTTCATTTGATGAACGTGGGTGTCAGTTTTACCCAAGATAATGCCGCGATTAAATGTGACGCCGTAGAAGGATGTGTCATTGAGAATAACACCATCAGCAACGGCTTTTTTGGGATATACCTCGCAAAATCAGCGAATTGTGTGGTGAAAAACAACCAAATTAAGGGGGAAGCGGTTCGTGAAGTCAACTCCGGCAACGGTATTCATCTGTGGTATTGCAAGAACATTCTTATCGAGGGTAATACCGTGCGCCAACACCGCGACGGTATCTATTTTGAATTTGTGGAACACGGCACCGTACGAAACAACCTGAGTGAGAAAAATCTGCGCTATGGCTTGCACTTTATGTTTTCCCATCATTGCCGCTATGAACAGAATCAATTTCAGCAAAACGGCGCAGGCGTAGCAGTTATGTACACGCAGGATGTCCACATGGTCAATAATCGCTTCCAAAAAAATTGGGGAGCCGCTTCATTTGGATTGTTATTAAAAGATATTCGTGACAGTGAAATTACCCAAAACCATTTCGTCGAAAATACGGTCGGTATCTATGCCGAAGCATGTGATCGGGTGGTTGTCAGCGAAAACCGGTTTGAACAGAACGGCTGGGCAATTAAACTGATGGCAAATTCAATGGATAACACCTTCCGGCGCAATAATTTCTTGGTAAATACCTTTGATGTGGCAACAAATAGCCGTCAAAACTTCAATACCTTTGAAGGCAACTATTGGAGCACCTACCGGGGTTACGACCTAGACCAGGACGATGTCGGTGATGTTCCCTTTCGCCCGGTACGGTTGTTTTCCCTAATTGTTGAAAAACAACCCCCGGCACTCATTCTGCTGCGGAGTTCGTTCATTGGTCTCCTCGATATTGCAGAACGGGTTTTTCCGGTATTAACTCCAGAAACCCTGATCGACCCCTCTCCGGCAATGATGCCAGTTACGGTGGAATAAGACACTCATGGCAAAGGAATTCCCGATGATTGGAATCGTGAATTTGAATAAAAAATTTGGTAAACTGCATGTGTTGAAAGATGTCAGTGTCCAAATTGAACGCGGATGCGTCAGCGCAATTGTGGGCCCCAACGGTTCTGGAAAAACAACGTTGATAAAGTCCATTTTAGGCTTGGTGAAGCCCAGTTCAGGACAAATATTTGTCAATGGTATTCAAATCAATGGGGATTGTGCCTATCGCCAGCAAATTGGTTATATGCCCCAAGTTGCCCAATTTCCAGAAAACTTGACCGTCCGCGAGATTTTACACCTTGTAAAAGATTTGCGGGGAAATCCCACCGATCTTAATGAAACGCTATTTGACCAGTTAGGGCTGGAAAAAGAGCTTGATAAACGAATGCGTACCCTCTCAGGAGGTACGCGGCAAAAAGTCAGCGCCACCCTCGCCTTCCTGTTTAACCCGAAAATCCTAATTCTGGATGAACCCACTGCCGGTCTAGACCCCGTTTCCAGCAGTATCCTCAAAGATCAGATTCAACAGGAGAAAGCTAAAGGTAAAACGGTCATTTTGACGTCACATATTATGAGCGAGATCGAGGAACTCTCCGATAATATTATCTTTCTGTTGGAAGGCACTGTCCGCTTTGAAGGTGCCATCAAAACGCTAATTGCCGGAACAAATCAACAAAACTTAGAGCGAACCATTGCTCACATTATGATGCAAGGTGTTGCATGAAGACCATTATCAAAGTCATTAAATATGAATTTCATGATATTTTCCGTAGCAAGTGGCTCATCGCCTATCTCCTGTTTTTCCTGATGGTTACCGATACATTGTTCCGGTTTGGGGGGGGCGGCAACCGTGTCATTTTAAGTTTGATGAATCTTGTCATTTTTGTTATCCCCCTGATTAGCATCCTATTTGGCACCATGTATCTGTATCATTCGCAGGAATTTATCAAATTGTTGCTTTCGCACCCCATTCACCGGCGTTCCTTGTTTGCAGGAATGTACTTAGGGTTGGCAATTCCCCTTTCGCTTAGTTTTTGGTTGGGTGTTAGTATCCCTTTTGCCTACCATGATGATGGCTCCAACCTGATGGCGTTGGGCATGCTTCTAATGTCGGGTGTATTCCTGACACTGATTTTCACGGCGCTGGCATTTCTAACCGCGGCTATTTTATCCGATAAAACGAAAGGGTTTGGCGTGGCGATCTTGGTTTGGTTGTTCTTTGTTGTCATTTATGATGGCTTAATCTTGTTGACGGTCTTTATCTTTGCCGACTATCCCCTTGAACAACCGCTGATCATTCTCAGTTTATTCAATCCGATTGATCTTGCCCGAATTTTGATGTTATTAAGTCTTGATATTTCCGCATTAATGGGTTACACGGGTGCTGTATTTAATAAATTTTTGGGGAGTACGTGGGGCATGGCGCTCTCGATCTTCTGTTTAGCACTGTGGAGCATCTTACCTTACATCGCGGCAAGCCGGCAGTTCCAAGATGAAGACTTTTAAGAACATCAGCCCAGCCATCAGCTTCATGCTGATGATGGCGTTTTGCTGGGAAGGCGCATTCATTGTGTTACAAACTCCCCTAACCTCGGGCACGCGCGCGCCACAATCATGTTGCCAAGAGGGTCATTGTTGTTGCCCACCTTCCACCTGCCAGTGCAACCACCCCCATAATAACTATAATACCCCCACAACAACGGGTGAAATTTTAGTTTTGCGCGGTTGTACCCCCTCCTCCGAACAACTTCAACCTCAGGCAACAATTCAACTGGCCATACTTCGCCGGGTTTGGTTTCCAATGTTCTTGTGCAATACTCGCTACCGGTGGCAAGATACCCCCCAATGGTTCTCCCAACTTTGGATTCATGATATTTTTCGCCCCCCTCGACGGCACACCCCCATCCTGTATCATTATATCACTCGATCTGCAAGACGACACATGTGTTGATTCATAAATACATATCTACGTTTATATAGAACTAGGAGATCATCGATGAAATACGTTTGGATATTTTGCAGCATGGTGGTGCTGTGCGGTTTCGGGTATAACCCAGAGCTGTTTGCAGCGCCCGACACACTGAAAGTGTATGATTTAGACCCGGTGAGTGTCATGGCGACTCGAATTCATGTGGGCGAAGAGGAATCCCCGATAACAAAAGATTATGCAAGCCAGATACTTACCCAAAATGGATTCTCCGTGATTCGGAAGGGGATCGGGCTTGCCAACGACCTATATACCGATGGGTTTAAGCGCGGCGATATTACGGTAGTGATCGATGGGGAACACTACCCCAATAGTTGCCCGAACCGGATGGACTCACCAATTACCCGCATCAACCCCTTGGAAATGGAGTCCATTCTACTGTCCAAGACCAATACGTCCGCCGCTTGTGGCTTGTCCGGTCTAGTCACATTTAAACGGGCACTTCCCCGCGAGGACTTGCGGATCAAAGCTGGGTTTACTGCAGACCTCGGTCATCAAGAAAATATGGATGGCACAATCTTGCTGGAAAGTCACCAACATCAGGTCACCGGGCGCTATGTGTATGGTCGCGGTTACAAAACCGCTCACGGCAAGGATTTCACCGCCCTATACGGCTATACCGGTGAACCAACCTACCAATTGCGTGAAATCACTTGGCAAGGGCGCCCCGGTGAGTGGCAATACGGTGGGATGATCGCCGTGACCACAGATGTTATGTTTCCATATTTGCGTATGGATGAGCGCGAAAATGTCCTCTGGAACACCTTTTTAGCCTATAAAGGACACAAAATTTATGTGAATCGCACCTACCATCTTATGAATAGCGCGTTGCGGGCTGAAGCCATGCCGATGGAAACGAAAGCCACAAATCTGACAATTGGATTGACCGGAGCACATTATGACCTGTACTACCGCCGGTGGGATGCCGATAATACCATCAGCGGTATGATGATGAACCAGCCGGTACAAATCAACAACGACCTAATACCAAACTTGGGACGCTTTTCGGCAAATCTGCACCATACGTTTGATCTTCAACCAGTGCAAATCTCGCTTAAATTGGGGGTAACTCACGATCAGATTGATGAAAACCGGTTGCCCTTTTACAAATCCTTATACCCTGAAGCGAGCGATCACCGGTGGTTTATACCGTTTGCGGTAGGACTCAGCTATACAAAGGCAGTATCATCCCGGCTCGCCGGAGGAATATCCGCCGAAGTTGCCTCCGAACCCCCACAACCGGAATACCTGTACATTGCCGTCCAACGTCCAATGGGCAAACCCACGTGGATGGGACGTCCCGACCTGAAGGCACCCCTCCGGGCAACACTCCGCCTCCAATGGACTCATCCCCATCTGCGATTCACTATTTTTGGCACGCATGTTTGGGATTATGTGAATCTGACATCCGTTGAGCACGACCAACAACCGTACATGACGTATCGCAATATTGACGGGCTAATGGCTGGTTTCAATCTGCAAGTAGATTGGCCGTACTTGAGTGCTAATGCTAGTTACATCTGGGCAGAGAATCTAACACAAAATACACCCTTGGCAGAGATACCGCCGTTTCAGGTGCAAACCACGCTCAAATCACCCCACTACAATGGCATGTCCGGTTTCCTGCGTCATACTTACGCGGATGCCCAAACTCGGGTCGATGATTCTTTAAATGAGCGTGTCACACCCCACTGGAATCGTGTGGATGCTGGAATGGCTTACCAAACCGGTATGGTTAAATGGAGCCTTGAGGTGGTAAATCTAACCAATGCGGTCTATTACCAGCACTTGTCCTACTTGCGCGACCCGTTTGCGGCAGGCAATATCGTCTATGAACCGGGGCGTTATGTCCGGTTTTCCATTGCCTATTAAAATTCGCGGATGAAAAGCGGCTGCCGGCTCTCAAACAAAGGGCTGGCAGTCGCGTAACCATGGCTAAGAATGCCTTTCATTTTGGGGGTTGACAATTTGCAAAAAAAGATGTATCTTAATTTTAAGATAAAATACTCTTAAATCTAGGATGGTGGATCATGATGCTTTCCAAAAGTTGTATTTATGGGATTCGCGCGGTGCTCTATCTCGCGTTACAAGAGGAAGAGGGCTATGTCTCTATTCGAAAAATATCGAAGGATTTAGATATTTCATTTCATTTTTTGACCAAAATTTTGCAACAACTCACCCAAAACGAAATTTTGACGTCTTTCCGAGGACCCAACGGCGGCGTTGCGCTGGCGAAACCGGCAGACCAACTTGACCTGGTACAGATTATTGAAGCGATTGACGGTTTAGGCATCTTCCAAGAATGTATTTTAGGGTTACCGGGCTGTGGATCATTGGAACCCTGCCCCCTCCACGACCAGTGGGGAAAAGCCCGGGAGGAATTATACTCCGCTTTTAAAACATTAACGATTGCCCAGTTGGCAACCAAAACCAAAAATCTAAACTTACGGCTTGTTGACCAGCAGGTGATTCAAGCCAACCTTTAATTTTTTTGGTACATTTTCAGATAAAAGAGGCTTAAATAAACTATTATAGAAAGGACGCGTAATGAACTACACCTATCTCGCAAATTTAGCGCAAGATGTTCGCATTCCAGAAAAAGGAATTCACAGCCAGACCCTCTATAC